>DONB01000012.1 GCA_003510325.1 Thiobacillus sp.
CTCCTCCATCGTTCTCAGGGGCAAGGACGGCTGGCTGTTTCCGGGCTGGGGCAGCCTGACCCAGGTGGACCGCGCCGGCATCACCGAATCCACCGGGCTGATCACCGAGGCGCGCAACCTGCTGGCCGCGCGCGGCGTGAAGCTACAGGTGCTGCTTCTGCCCGACAAGGTGCGCTTCTATGCCGACAAGATGCCCGACGGCAAGGCCATGAGCGCCGATGTCCAGGGCCGCTACAAGCAGGTGCTGCAGGCGCTGACCCAGCGCCGCTTCGGCCGCGCCAGCCCGAAGCGCATGGCCGAGACCGTGGCGCAACTGCTGGCGGCGCTGCGCGACCTCCTCGCCGCCTGCGAGCTGACCCACACGCCGGCGCCGGCCGGCACCTGGCAGGAAATGCACCAGCTGTACGCCTATGCCCGCGCCTCGAATCTGGCCGACGCGGCGACGGACGACGCGCCCTCGGCCGCGGTGGCCTATTGCCAGGCGCTGCTGATCGCGCTGGCCGACCCGCCGCACATGGGCCACGCCGAACTGGCCGGCGCGCGCCGGTATCTCGACAAGTTTGCCGCGCTGGCCATGCTGACCACGGCGCCGGTGGCGGGCCATCACGGTTTCACGATCCGCAGTGACGCCGACGCGCCGCCGGGCCACGTTCCGGTCGCCCACACGCCGGGCACCCTGTGGCTCGACACCGATGCGCTGTGCCGCCACCTGCACGAAACCGCGGTTCGCCTGCGCAGCGGGGAAGCGCCGCGCCGCATCGGCCTGCCGGCGGGCATCGAGAGCGAACTCGCCCAGATGCTGTGCAAACGCCTGTTGAGGCAGTGGAGCACCGGCGCGCAGCGCGCGTTCCGGCGTTTCGCCACGCCCGGCAGCACGATGCAGATGGTGGCCGGCGTGAGCGCGATCCACCGGCTGCTGGACGGGACGCCGCAGGCCGCCCCGGACGAGCCGGTNNACGAGCCGGACAGCCTGCCGATCCGCGACGTCGAGACCGCGCACGCCGCACCGATCGTCGTCAACGCCACGCACTGGACCGTCAGCAACGACAGCGCATCCGGCCTGGCCCTCTCCGGCACGCCCAACGCGCCGCTGAACCTGAAGGTGGGCGACGCGCTGGGCCTGCGCGCGGACGATGCGGCCGCCTGGTCGCTGGGGGTGATACGCTGGATCCGCATGCGCGATGCGCGCCAGGTCGAGCTCGGCGTCGAGCGGCTGTCGCCGCAGGTCCAGCCGGTGTGGGTGCAGCCGCTGCGCGGCCAGCGCAAGGCGCGCCCGGAGGCGGCGCTGTTCGTTCCGGGCGTGGCCGCCCTGCAGCAGCCGGACCGTCTGCTGCTGCCGCGCCACCTGTATCAGATCGGCATGGACGCCGACGTCTGGCACCCGCCGCACCAGTACACGCTCACCTTCGGCCGCTGCGTCGAGCAGACGCCGAGCTTCGAGCTGATCGAATTCAGCATTTTTTCCGACGAGCCGACATGACCGAGATTCTTGTCCTGTATTACAGCGCCGGCGGCAGCGTGCGCGAGATGGCGCAACTGGTACCGCGCGGCGTCAACCAGGTGGCCGGCGCCGCCGCCCGCATCCGCACCGTGCCGCCGGTGGCGCCGCGCACCCGGGTGGCCGAGCCGCCGGTGCCCGACGAGGGCGCGCCCTACGTGGAACTGGCCGACCTCGAGCAGTGCGCCGGCGTCGCGCTCGGCTCGCCGACCCGCTTCGGCAATATGGCCGCGCCCTTGAAATATTTTCTCGACACCACCGGCGCGCTGTGGGCGAAGGGCACGCTGGTCGGCAAGCCGGCCGCCGTGTTCACCTCCACCGCCAGCCTGCATGGCGGCCAGGAAACCACGCTGACCAGCATGATGCTGCCGCTCCTGCACCACGGCATGCTGATTCTCGGCCTGCCCTACACGCTCGCCGAGGTGAACCACACCGCGAGCGGCGGCACCCCCTACGGCGCCAGCCACTGGGCCGGTCCGGCCGATGACCGCCCGCTGACCGACGACGAGCGCGCGCTGTGCATCGCGCTCGGCCGCCGACTCGCCGAAACCGCAACCCGACTTTTTCCGGAATGAAAACTTTGCAAACCCTCGCGAGCGCGAGCCTGATCGCGCTGATCTTCCTCTGCCTGGCGTGGGAACTGTGGCTGGCGCCGATCCGCCCGGGCGGCTCCTCGCTGGCGTTCAAGGCGCTGCCCTTGCTGTTCCCGCTGATGGGCATCCTCAAGGGCCGCCGCTACACCTACCAGTGGGCGCCGATGCTGATCCTCGCCTACTTCACCGAGGGCGTGGTGCGCGCCTGGTCGGACACCGGCCTGTCGGCCTGGCTCGCCGGCGTCGAGGTACTGCTGTCGGTGGTGTTCTTCTTCGCCGCGATCTACTACGCCAAGCTCAGCGCGCCGTCGCGGCGGGCGGGCTGATCCGCGCCCGCGATGACCCACCACGCGAACGACGCCGAAATCGACAGCACGGTCTACAGGACCCTGCTGGAATCGACGAAGGCCATCCCCTGGAAAATTGACTGGTCGACCATGCGGTTCGCCTACATCGGACCGCAAATCGAAAGCCTGCTGGGCTGGTCGCCCTCGACCTGGGTGAGCGTGGAGGACTGGGCGGCACGGATGCACCCGGAGGACCGGGAACGGGTGGTCAATTTTTGCGTGGCCCAGTCCCAGGCCGGAACCGATCACGAAGCCGACTATCGCGCACTGACCCGGGATGGCGGCTATGTGTGGATCCGCGATGTGGTGCACGTGGTCCGCAATGAAGCCGGCGACGTCGATTCGCTGATCGGATTCATGTTCGACATCAGCGAGCGGAAGAAAACCGAGGAGGAACTGGCCCGCCTCCAGAAGGAACTGGAAGAGCTGTCCTTCAAGGACGGCCTGACCGGCGTGGCGAATCGCCGCATGTTCGACTCCGTCCTGGACGTGGAGTGGACCCATGCGCGGCGCAACAACCAGTCGCTTGCGCTGGTCATGTTCGATATCGATTATTTCAAGCAATACAACGACCGCTACGGGCACATCCAGGGGGACGACTGCCTGAAGCGCGTGGCGCGGGCCCTGAGCTCGGCTGCGACCCGGTCACGGGATTTCCTGGCCCGATTCGGCGGCGAGGAGTTCGTGCTGGTGTTGCCCGAAACGGATGAGAAAGCGGCGATCAAAATTGCCGAACGCTGCCGCAACCTGATTTTCAAGGAACAGATCCCGCACGAACACTCCCCGGTCGGCCAGCTCCTGACCGTCAGCATCGGCGTCGGCACCATTGTCCCGATGCGCCAGGATGAGCCGCTCCGCTTCGTCGAGACCGTGGACAAGCGGCTGTATCTCGCGAAGCAGCAGGGCCGGAACCGTATCGTCAACGGCCCCTAGCAAACCGCCCCGGCAGGCCGGGATGCCGGGGCGCACGCTTTCCGGGCGCCCATGAAAAACGCCCCTGTCGGGGCGTTTTTCCATTGCGGCATCACGCTACACCTGCGGATGCGCGCGTTCGCGCCTGCTGTGCAGCTTGTTCAGCGCGTGCAGATAGGCCTTGGCCGACGCCACGACGATGTCGGTGTCGGCGCCCTGCCCGTTGACCACGCGGCCGTCCTGCGCCAGCCGCACGGTCACTTCGCCCTGCGCATCGGTGCCGCTGGTGATGTTGTTGACCGAGTACAGCAGCAGGGTGGCGCCGCTGTTGACCACCGATTCGAGTGCCTTGAAGGCGGCGTCGACCGGGCCCGAACCGTCGCCCTCGGCGCGCTGCTCGGCGCCGTCGTCGGTGAACACCAGCCTGGCATGCGGCACTTCGCCGGTCTCGGAGCACACTTTCATCGACACCATCTTGTAGCGCTCGTGCTCGGCGGCGTAGCCCTCGTCGGACACCAGCGCCTGCAGGTCCTCGTCGAAGATCTCGCGCTTCTTGTCGGCGAGGTCCTTGAAGCGGGCAAAGGCGGTGTTGAGCGCCTCCTCGCACACCAGCACGATGCCGAGCTCGGCGAGCTTGGTCTTGAAGGCATTGCGGCCCGAGAGCTTGCCGAGCGTCAGGCGATTCGCGTTCCAGCCCACGTCTTCGGCCCGCATGATTTCGTAGGTCTCGCGGTGCTTGAGGACGCCGTCCTGGTGGATGCCGGACTCGTGCGCGAACGCATTGGCGCCGACGATGGCCTTGTTCGGCTGCACCGGGTAGCCGGTGATGGTGGAGACGAGCTTGGAGGCCGGCACGATTTGCGTGGCGTCAATGCGGGTGTCGCAGTGGAACACGTCGCGGCGGGTGCGCACCGCCATCACGATTTCTTCCAGCGAGGCGTTGCCGGCGCGCTCGCCGAGCCCGTTGATGGTGCACTCGACCTGGCGCGCGCCGTTCATCACGGCGGCGAGCGAGTTGGCGACCGCCATGCCGAGGTCGTTGTGGCAGTGGGTCGACCAGATGACCTTGTCCGAATTCGGCACGCGCTCGATCAGCTGCTTCATGCGCTCGCCCCACAGCGCCGGGATGCTGTAGCCGACGGTGTCGGGCACGTTGATGGTCCTGGCGCCGGCCTTGATCACCTCGTCGAAGATGCGGACCAGGAAATCCATCTCGGAGCGCACCGCGTCCTCGGCCGAAAATTCGACGTCGTCGGTGTATTCGAGCGCAAGCTTGACCGCCTTGACCGCGGCCTCGACCACCTGGTCGGGCTGCATGCGCAGCTTCTTTTCCATGTGGATCGGGCTGGTGGCGATGAAGGTGTGGATGCGCNNATTGGCGCGCGCCAGCGAACAGATGGTCGAGTTCCGGATGGTCTCGGCAATGGTGCGGATCGCATCGGCATCGCCCGGGCTGGCGGCGGCGAAGCCGGCCTCGATGACGTCGACGCCGAGCTTTTCCAGCTGGCGGGCGATGCGGAGCTTCTCTTCCTTGGTCATCGACGCGCCGGGGCTTTGCTCGCCGTCGCGCAAGGTGGTGTCGAAAATAAACAAACGGTCGTTCATGGCTGGCTCCATGGTGGGTCGGCGTCGCGTTCAGGCGCGGGATGCCGACGCATTATATAAGGCTGCCGCATGCAGCTCGCGGCGCGGGGGTACTGCTCGGGGGGAGGGGGGTCAATGTGTGCGCGCGACGCGCAGCAGCAGGCTGCCGAACAGGAGGCTCGACAGGCAGAGGAGGAAGGAGGGTTGCGACCAATTAGACATGGTCCAAATTCTATCTATTTTTCGCCGCCCTGCAAGGGGGGCGCTTTCTTGCGATGCAGCAGCGTCCACAGCGCATCGGCATAGCCCGACAGGCCGTACAGCACGAACACGCCGAACAGCACCTCGGGCGGGCTGGTCGACACCAGGATGAAGGCCAGCACGATCAGAAGGATGACGAAGAAGGGCACGCTCTTCCTGAGGTTGATTTCCTTGCCGCTGTAGAAGCGGAAGTTGCTGACCATGGAGAGGCCGCCGAACAGCGCGATCAGGGCGGCCAGCCAGCGGATGTCCTGCCCCGCAACGCCGTACTCGACCATCACCCAGACGAAGCCGGCGATCAGCGCGGCGGCGGCCGGGCTGGGCAGCCCCTGGAAGAAACGCTTGTCGGTGACGCTGTCGAGCTGGGTGTTGAAGCGCGCCAGCCGCAGCGCCGCGCCGGCGCAATAGACGAAGGCGGCGATCCAGCCCCAGATGCCCAGACCCTGCAGGGCGAATTCGTAGATCACCAGCGCCGGGGCGACGCCGAACGACACCATGTCGGACAGGCTGTCGTATTCGGCGCCGAAGGCGCTCTGCGTGTGCGTCATGCGGGCGACGCGGCCGTCGAGACCGTCGAGCACCATGGCGATGAAGATCGCCACTGCCGCATGCTCGAAGCGCCCGTTCATCGCCTGCACCACGGCGTAGAAGCCGGCGAACAGCGCGCCGGTGGTGAACAGGTTGGGCAGCAGGTAGATGCCGCGGTCGCGCATCCGCGGCCGCGACAATTCGGTTTTGCTGTGCTGAAATCCGGGCATGCGAGGCGATGTTTACCAACGAGCCAGTATGGTACGCCCGCCGGTGACCTTCTGGCCAATCGAGACCTCGGCGCGCGCCGAGGTCGGCNNAGGTCGGCAGGTAGACGTCGACCCGCGAACCGAAGCGGATGAAGCCGTAGCGCTGGCCGCGCACCAGGCGATCCCCTGTCCGCACGTAGCACAGGATGCGCCGCGCGATCAGCCCGGCGATCTGCACCGAGGTGACGTCGCCGCGCGCGCTCTGAATCCAGATCGCGTTGCGCTCGTTCTCGGTGGAGGCCTTGTCGAGGTCGGCGTTGACGAAGCTGCCGGGGGTGTACCAGCGCCCTTTGACCTCGCCGTCGACCGGGCTCTTGTTCGAATGGACGTTGAACACGTTCATGAACACGCTGATCTTCAGCGCCTCGCGTTCCAGGTAGGGGTCGGCGACCTTTTCCACCGCGACGATGCGGCCGTCGGCCGGCGAGATCACCGCGTCGGCATCCTGAGGCGGCACCCGCGCCGGATCGCGGAAGAACTGCAGCGCGAACACCGCCCAGATCCAGAACGGGACCGACCACCAGCCGATCAGCCAGGTCGCGATCAGGGCGGCCGCAAATGCGGCCAGCAAAACCAGCCAGCCCTCGCGGGCGATAAGGGGATGTGTCATAGATTCAGTCAGTCGGAAAGGAGAAAGGGGCGAGACGCGCGGGCCGACGCCCACACGCTCACCCCCTGCCCCGCAACCGCATTAGTTCTTGGAATGATCGACCAGCTTGTTGGCGGCGATCCAGGGCATCATGGCGCGCAGCTTGCCGCCCACCACCTCGATCGGGTGCGCGGCGTTGTTGCGGCGCCAGGCGGTCATCTCGGGATAGTTGGACTGGCCTTCCAGGATGAAGCGCTTGGCGTAGTTGCCGTTCTGGATGTTGGCCAGGCACTCCTTCATCGCTGCCTTGGACTGGGCGTTGATGACCTGCGGGCCGGTCACGTATTCGCCGTATTCCGCGTTGTTGGAGATCGAGTAGTTCATGTTGGCGATGCCGCCTTCGTACATCAGGTCGACGATCAGCTTCAGCTCGTGCAGGCACTCGAAGTAGGCCATCTCGGGCGCGTAGCCCGCTTCGGTCAGGGTCTCGAAGCCGGCCTTGACCAGCTCGACGGCACCGCCGCACAGCACGGCCTGCTCGCCGAACAGGTCGGTCTCGGTCTCGTCCTTGAAGGTGGTTTCGATGATGCCGGTGCGGCCGCCGCCGATGGCGGAGGCGTAGGACAGGGCGAGGTCACGCGCCTTGCCGGACGCGTTCTGGAACACCGCGATCAGGTCGGGGATGCCGCCGCCCTTGACGTACTCGGAGCGCACGGTATGGCCCGGTGCCTTGGGGGCGATCATGATGACGTCGAGGTCGGCGCGCGGCACGATCTGGTTGTAGTGGATGGAGAAACCGTGGGCGAAGGCCAGGGTCGCGCCCTTCTTGATGTTCGGCTCGATCTCGTCGCGGTAGAGACGGGACTGGAACTCGTCCGGCGTGAGGACCATCACCAGATCCGCGCCGGCGACCGCTTCAGGCACGCTCTTGACCTTGAGGCCGGCGTTCTTGGCCTTCTTGGCGGAGGCGGAGCCCGCACGCAGGGCGACCGTCACGTTGACGCCGGAGTCCTTGAGGTTGCAGGCGTGGGCGTGACCCTGCGAGCCGTAGCCGATGATGGCGACCTTGCGCTTCTTGATGAGGGAAAGGTCGGCGTCCTTGTCGTAATAAACTTTCATGGCAGTTCCTAGAGTAAAAATCAGACTTTGAGACTGCGCTCGCCGCGTCCGATGCCAGACGCGCCGGTGCGCACGGTTTCGATGATGAAGGCGGAATCGATCGCCTCCAGGAAGGCATCCAGCTTGGAGCCGGTGCCGGTCAGTTCGATGGTGTAGGTCGCTTCGGTGACGTCGATGATGCGGCCGCGGAAGATGTCCGCCATGCGCTTCATCTCCTCGCGTTCCTTGCCCACGGCGCGGACCTTGACCATCATGAGCTCGCGCTCGGTATAGGAACCTTCGGTCAGGTCCACGACCTTGACGACTTCGATCAGGCGATTCAGGTGTTTGGTGATCTGCTCGATCACGTCTTCGGAGCCATTCGTCTGAATGGTCATGCGCGACAGCGATGCGTCTTCCGTGGGGGCCACGGTCAGCGACTCGATGTTGTAGCCACGGGCCGAGAACAGGCCCACCACGCGCGACAAGGCTCCCGGCTCGTTTTCGAGCAGCACGGCAATGATGTGTTTCATGAAAGAAAGATTCCTCTTTTCGCTGCCCTCCCCCGGCGCCGGTAAACGTCGGGCTTGGCAGGCAATAGATTCGTCAAAGGGGCCGCCTCGAGGACGGCTCACTGGAACGGATGCGACAGGAATGAACCCGGGCAAATCCCGCAAGGGACCATGCTCAGAGGTCGTCAGCTCCCAGCAGCATCTCGGTGATCCCACGGCCGGCCTGCACCATGGGGAACACATTCTCGGTGGGGTCGGTGCGGAAGTCCATGAACACCGTGCGGTCCTTGAGCTTGCG
>DONB01000132.1 GCA_003510325.1 Thiobacillus sp.
CTCGAGTTCGGCGCCACCACCGGCCGCCAGCGCCGCTACGGCTGGTTCGATGCCGCCGCGCTCAAGCGCTCGATCCAGATCAACGGCGTGTCGGGCCTGTGCGTGACCAAGCTCGACGTGCTGGACGGGCTGGAAACCGTTCGGGTGTGCGTCGGCTACAAGATCGAAGGCGAGACCTGCGACATCCTGCCGGTGGGTGCCGAGTCGATCACCGACGTCGAGCCGATCTACGAGGATCGGCCGGGCTGGAGCGACACCACCGTGGGCGTGCAGGAGTTCGGCAAGCTGCCGCAGAAGGCGCAGACCTATCTGAAGCGGATGGAAGCCCTGTGCGAAGTGCCGGTGGACGTGGTGTCGACCGGACCGGACCGGGTGGAGACGATCGTTCGCCGTCACCCCTACGAGGCGTAATGCCTACAATGAACGGTACAAAAGCAAAAAGCCGACACGAGGTCGGCTTTTTGCTTGCAGCGTTTGGTGCCCANNCTACCAATTCCGCCATCTGGGCAGTGAAGGCGCGCATTTTAGAGAGCCATGGATAAATTGTCAACGAAGATGCCTGCAAAAAAATCCCGCAGCCGCGCAAGCAAACACCAGATCCCAGCGATCCGCCTGGCCGACCCGTTCTACGAGCGTGAAACCGAGCGCTACGAGTCGCCGCTGCCGAGTCGCGAATACATCCTGCAACTGATCACCGAGGCCGGCTGCCCGGTCGACGTCGACGCCTTCGCCGAGCAACTGCACATCACCGAGGACGAGCGCGACCTGTTCCAGCGCCGCCTCGGCGCGATGCAGCGCGACGGCCAGCTGATGCTCAACCGCAAGCGCCAGCTGTGCCTGCCGGAGAAGCTCGACCTGATCAAGGGCCGCGTCGAAGGCCATCCGGACGGCTTCGGCTTCGTGGTGCCGGAAGAGGGCGGCGACGACCTGTTCCTGTCGCCCAAGGAAATGCACCGCGTGCTGCACGGCGACAAGGTGCTGGTGCGCGTGGCCGGCTTCGACCGCCGCGGCCGGCGCGAAGCGAAGATCGTCGAGGTGCTCGAGCACGTCAACAAGTACGTCGTCGGCCGCTACTACCTCGAAGGCGGCGTCGGCTTCCTGATCGCGGAGAACCGCCGCATCAATCAGGACATTCTCGTTCCCGCCGGCAACGCGGGCACGGCGCAGCCCGGCCAGGTGGTCACGGTGGAAATCGTCACCCAGCCCGGCGCCCACAACGAAGCGGTCGGCCGCGTCAGCGAGATTCTCGGCAGCTTCACCGGCCCCGGCATGGAAATCGAGATCGCGCTGAGGAAGCACGACCTGCCCTATGTGTTCCCGCCCGACGTCGAGGCGCAGGCAGGGAAACTGCCGAGCAAGGTGATGAAGAAGGACATGGCCGGACGCGAGGACATCCGCCACCTGCCGCTCGTCACCATCGACGGCGAGACCGCGCGCGACTTCGACGACGCGGTGTACTGCGAGCCGCTCGGCCGCAGCGGCTTCCGGCTGGTGGTCGCGATCGCCGACGTCAGCCACTACGTGCAGCCGCGCGACGCGCTCGACACCGAAGGCTTCAACCGCGGCAACTCGGTGTACTTCCCGCGCCGCGTCATCCCGATGCTGCCCGAGGCCTTGTCGAACGGCCTGTGCTCGCTGAACCCGGAAGTCGACCGCCTGTCGATGGTGTGCGACATGCAGATCAGCAGCACCGGCAGCATCAAGGAATACCGCTTCTATCCAACGGTGATCTATTCGCACGCGCGGCTGACCTACAACCAGGTGTGGGACTGGCTCTCCGGCGCCGCCAAGCCTGAGAAAAAGCACGCCGAGCTGATGCCGCATCTGGAAGCGCTCGACAAGCTGTTCCGCGTCATGCTGAAGGCGCGCGCCAAGCGGGGCGCGATCGACTTCGGTTCGACCGAGACGCAGATCATTTTCGACGACCAGGGCAAGATCAAGGAGATCGTGCCGGTGATCCGCAACGATGCGCACCGCATCATCGAGGAATGCATGCTGGCGGCCAACGTCTGCGCCTCGGATTACCTGCATGAGAACAAGCAGCCCGCGCTGTTCCGCGTGCACGAAGGCCCGACGCCGGAGAAGCTCGCCGCGCTGCGCGGCTTCCTCGCCGAATTCGGCCTCGACCTCGGCGGCGGCGACAAGCCGCACGCCAAGGACTACGGCGCATTGCTGGACAAGATCAAGGATCGCCCCGACCACGGCCTCTTGCAGACCGTGATGCTGCGCTCGCTCAGGCAGGCGATCTACAGCCCCGACAACAAGGGCCATTTCGGCCTGGCCTACGAGGCCTACACCCACTTCACCTCGCCGATCCGCCGCTATCCCGACCTGATGGTGCATCGCGGCATCAAGGCCGTGCTGAACGGCGAGAAGCTGCCCGCCAAGGGCCTGGACGAAATCGGCGCGCACTGCTCGATGACCGAGCGCCGCGCCGACGATGCCACCCGCGACGTCGACGCCTGGCTGAAGACCTATTTCATGCAGGACCGCATCGGCGACGAGTACAACGGCACCGTCAGCGCGGTGACCAGCTTCGGCATGTTCGTCGCGATCGACGACATCTTCATCGAGGGCCTGGTCCACGTGTCCGAACTCGGTCAGGACTACTTCCACTACGACCAGGCCAAGCACATGATGCTGGGCGAGCGCACCGGCAAAAAATATCGGCTGGGCGACCGCGTGCGCATCAAGGTGATGCGCGCCGACATCGAAACCAGCAAGATCGACTTCAGCCTGGTCGAGCAGGACAGCTCCGCGCTCGACATGCAGCGCGCGTTCGAGAAGCGTGAGCCGGAAAAGAAATCGGGCAAGGCCAAGAGCTCCAAGCCCCGAGCCGGCGCCAAGAAGAAATGAGCGAGAAGTCTGGCGACAAGCACGCCGCAGAAAAACTCATCTACGGCTTTCACCCCGTCCTCGCCCGTTTGCGCCAGGACCCCGCGGGCATCTTCGAAATCTACCTCGACCTGACCCGGCGCGACGCGCGCGCGCGCGACCTGGTGCATCAGGCGAAGGACAACGGCGTCAAGCTCGCGCAGGTCGAGGCCGATCGCCTGACGCGGCTGGTCGGCAAGGCCGCCAAGCACCAGGGCGTGGTCGCCCGCGCCAAGCCGGTCGCGCTCACCCATTCGCTCGACGAAGTGCTGGAAAACATCCAGGGCCCGCCGCTGCTGGTCATCCTCGACGGCGTCACCGACCCGCACAACCTCGGCGCCATCATGCGCTCGGCCGATGCCTTCGGCGTGCACGCCGTCATCGCGCCGAAGGACAACGCCGTCGGCATCAACGCCACCGTGGAAAAGGTCGCCTCGGGTGCCGCGGAAACCGTGCCCTACATCATGGTCACCAACCTCGCGCGCACCATCGAGGACCTGAAGGAACACAACATCTGGGTCATCGCCGCCGACATGGACGGCGAGCAGCCCCTCTCCGGCATCGACGCCAAGACCGGCATCGCCTGGGTGCTCGGCGCCGAGGGCGCCGGCATCCGCCGCCTGGTCAAGCAAAGCTGCGACCAGGTCGCGCGCATTCCGATCGGCGGTACGGTCGAAAGCCTCAACGTCTCGGTGTCAGCGGCGCTGTGCTTGTATGAGACAGTGCGGCAGCGGGGAGCTTGAACTATTCTTTTCGCGCCATCATAAAGATAGCTAAGCTTCTGTCATGGATCGGATCCGCCTTAGGTCGATACAGAGTTCTGAGTTTCGAGATCCGAGACGGTTTTTAGTCGAGATTCGGAAACTGGAGACTAGGGTCGCTGTCTCTGACCTTAGTTCAAGGGCCAAACAACTCCGAACCAAGAGTCTTAAAGAATGGCGTGAAACCAGAGACGCAGCTCTTTTCTGCTACGGAATGGGACAACGAATTGGTCAACCTGTCTTTCTGTCCCGCGGTGAATCGCAAGACTACGACTTTATAGCTACCTGGGTCGTACAGGGGACGCAGCACTTCGCCCCTGTTCAACTAAAAGAAGTGGTTCCTGCGGATCTAAATGCAACTGCATCCATCGAGAGCGTAATTCGTTCCCTTACGAAGTACGTTGATTCGGCAGATCTCACTGTCGCAATTCATCTAAACCAACAAGTGCGTTTTGATCCGCGAATGGTGGTTGTTCCTGCATTGCCGATTGCGGCGCTGTGGATCTTTGGCTCGACCTCCCCAGATCAATCAGAATGGGGACTGTGGGGAAATTTTCTTGAAGAACCGGAAGGGACGCGTTTCGCATATCCAGTCTGATCCTAAGTTCATCATTGCTAGCTAATGATGAAAATGGGACCAAGTATGATATTCGCGCTCTAACCACCAGTCCCCAGTTCCTGCAAGCGCAACAATCGCGCAGCCTCTTCCTCCCGCGCATCGTCAATCTCCCGCATCACCCCCTCCAGATCGACCGGTGGCTTGTCAGATTCGAAGCGGCCGGTGAGTCCGACTTCTGGATTCAGCTTGCCGTGTTCGTACAGCGCCCAGATTTCCTCGGCGTATTGCGTCGCCAACAGCGCCGGGGCGAACTGGCCGAAATACGTTCGCAGGTTGTTCACGTCGCGCGTCAGCATCGCCTGGGCGTGGTTGTTGCCGGCGGCGTCGACGGCTTGCGGCAGGTCGATGATAACCGGGCCGTCGGCGCTGACGAGGATGTTGAATTCGGATAGGTCGCCGTGGATGACGCCGGCGCAAAGCATGCGCACGACTTCGCGGATCAGGGTGTGGTGGTGGGCGATGGCTTCGTCTTCGGTGAACGACACGTCGTTGAGCCGGGGCGCGGCATTGCCGTCGGCATCGGCCACCAGTTCCATCAGCAGCACGCCTTCGTGGAAGTTGTACGGCGTGGGCACGCGCACGCCGGCGGCGGCGAGGCGGTACAGCGCATCGACCTCGGCGCTTTGCCAGGCGGCTTCCTGCATTTCGCGGCCGTACTTGCTGCCCTTGGCCATCGCGCGCGCCTGGCGGCTGTTCTTGGTCTTGCGGTTTTCGGTGTAGTCGACGGCCTGGCGGAAGCTGCGCTTGTTGGCTTCTTTGTAGACCTTGGCGCAGCGGATGTCGTCGCCGCAGCGTACCACGAAGACCATGGCTTCCTTGCCGCTCATCAGCTGGCGCACGACGCCGTCGATCAGGCCGTCTTCGAGCAGGGGTTCGAGGCGTTTGGGGATTTTCATCGATGTTCGTAAAGAGTCGAGATGCTAGCCGCGCACCTTGCGGTATGCCTCCAGCAGGCGCTGGTGGATCGCGCTGCCTTCGAAGTCGCTGCCGAGTTTGGTCAATCCAAAAAACCGCTCGTCCTGGTTGAACAACGCGAATGCCTGTTCCAGCGTCTCGCGGCCGTACATTAGCGCCAGCGCGGGTTCGAAGGGCATGGGGTCGTCGAGCTGGGCGAGGTCGGCAATGCAGCGGTAGACCTTCAAGCGTGCGTCGCTGCGCTGGCCGTACTGGGCGATCCAGGTGCAGCCTTCCAGAATCGCGTCGTCGTCGCCGAGGGCGAGCGCGAGCAGCAGCTTGATCTCGCCGACGCGGATGTCGGTCCATGGCGAATCGGCATCCGGCGCGAGGCCGATCAGCACCGTCACCAGGCGGTCGTCGGCCAGCTCGAGCTCGACAATCAGATCCAGCAACTCCGCGCATTCGTCGTCGCTCAGTTCGGGCAGGCGCGCGAGCGCGGGGCGGATCAGGTTGCCGACGCTGTTGTTCTCGAATTCGAGTTCTTCAAAAGGATAAATTTCGGATACGCCGGGCACCAGGATGCGGCAGGCGTAGACGCCGAGGTGGGTTAAGTCGGCGATGTAGAGCTCGTGGCCTTCGGCATGCAGCGCGTCGACCGACCAGTGGTAATCCTCGTCGGTGGTGGTGCCGAAGTTCCAGTCGACGAAATCGAAGTCAGGCGTGTCGCGCAGGAACTGCCAGGAAATCACGCCGCTGGAATCGACGAAGTGGATTTCCAGGTTCTGCGGGTCGGCGATCTCGGCCTGGTCGAAGCCGGGGGCGGGAAAGCCGGCCAGCGAATCGAGCGCGCGGCCTTGCAACAATTCAGTGAGCGCGCGTTCCAGCGCGACCTCGAAGCGCGGGTGCGCGCCGAAGCTGGCGAAGCAGCCCTGGTCCTGCGGATGCAACAGCGTCACGTTCATCACCGGATACTGGCCGCCGAGTGAGGCGTCCTTTACCAGGATGCCGAAGCCGGCCTCGCGCAGGCCGCGGATGCCGGCGGCGATGTGCGGATAGCGAGCGATCACGTCTTCCGGCACGTCGGGCAGGCACAGGCCCTCCTCGATGATGCGGAACTTGATGTGGCGCTCGAAGATTTCGGCCAGCGCCTGGGCGCGCGCTTCCTTCAGCGTGTTGCCGGCCGACATGCCGTTGCTGACGTAGAGGTTGCCGATCAGGTTGACCGGGAAATACACGGTCTGGCCGTCGGAGAGGCGCTGGTAGGGGATGGCGCAGATGCCGCGTTCGGCGTTGCCGGAGTTGAGGTCGATCAGCTGGTCGGCGCGCACGCCTTGATCCGGGTTGTAGAGATCGTGCAGCTCGGGGGTCAGCAGGCCTTCGGGCCAGGCATCGTCGCCGTCATAGGGGGCGAACCAGCGCTCGTCGGGATGATGGACGTAGGCGCGGCTGGCGATCGTCTCGCCCAGATAGAAATGGGTCCAGAAATAATTGGTCGACAGCCGCTCGAAATACTCGCCCAGCGCGCTCGCCCGCGCGGCCAGTTCCGAGGCGCCCTTGCCGTTGGTGAACAGCAGCGGGCAGTCGCGGTCGCGGATATGCACCGACCACACGCCTTCCACTGGGTTGAGCCAGGAG
>DONB01000112.1:0-25988 GCA_003510325.1 Thiobacillus sp.
CAGCGGAATGAACAACAGCAGGTTGGCCATCCAGTCGGCACGGGAGCCGATGCCGAGCCTGAGAAACGGCATCGCAGCGAACTGCGCCACGGCCTCATCCCACGGAATGGCCCGGAATTCCAGCGGTACCAGACTGCCATAGAGGACGAACGCGGAATACGCCAGCGCGGCCAGCCATAACAGGCTGCGCGGGTTGCCGGGATGACTCGTACCGTAGCTCATGGTGTGCCGGCGTCCAGCGTATTGAGCCATGCCGGGATGATGGGCGCGCCGGGATGAGGTGCGCCGCTCCAGCCAGGATAAGTCGCCAGTTCGCGCATCAGCGTTTCGGGAATTCGGGGCGTTCCCGGGCTGCGCCCAAGCAGCCGCGCCGACAACTCCGGCACGGCAATCTCCAACCAATCAGGCTGATAGTGCATCACCACATTGTGCGCAGCCTCGCCACCCTGAACAGGAACGGCGGCCGCCACGACATTGGCGATCAGTCGCTGGCGATAAGCGGCCCCCTCGTTTCGGCGCACCTGAATGCCGGTGCCTGACGCCAACACCGTGTTGGAGAAGATCATCATGTCACGCGGCACATCGTTGTGCGGCTGGATGCGGATCGCATCCCCGTAGCCGTTTATGAACACATTGTCGTAAACCGCCACCCGCCCTTCCGCCTGCAACAGTGCCTCGCTGGGATTGTGCAGAAAGAGGTTGCCGTAGACCAGATAGCGATCCTCGCTGCCCGCCCCTGCCAGCGGCACATGCCCGAGCAGGACATTGGGGCGCGCCAAGGGGCCGGGCAATGCGCCCTGTTTAGAGAACACGTTATAGCGGATCACCGTATCCTGCCGATCCGCGGAGTCGACCGGACGCGACAATTGGTGCTTGATCTGCAGGCTGTATCCCAGCGTCCGGCCTATCCAGTTGCCCTCGATCACGCCGCCGACGAAGGCGTCCGAACCATCGGAATCCCCGAGGTACATGCCCGTTCCCACGCGCTCGATGCGATTGTTCCTGACCACCCAGCCGATTGCCGGACATTTTGTCGAAATGGCTACATTCTGCTGCGAGGCAGCGTGGTCGTGGATGCTGAGATGCTCCAGCGTGATGAAATCTGCGTAACGGCTGTGGCCTTCGGCCTTGACCGCATCCACCGGAAGGTTGCGGCCGTCGAGTTCCAGATGTCGCAATACCAGATGTCGCACGTCGACCAGACTGACCGTATTGGCGCGCGGCCGCGCGATGAACCGTGGCGGTTCGGCCGGGTTGGCCGCCTCAATGACAATCGGCCGCCCCGCCTGTCCGGACAATTGGTGCAGCGACAAGCCCTGACGGTAATCGCCCGGCTCGAGCCGCAATCGATCGCCCGGCAGCAGGTGGCGCAACGTATCGCGGTAACCTTCCGGACCGACCCGATAGTCGGCTGCCAAGACCTCGCCAGCCAGGACACATAGCAGTCCCATGCAGACGAATCGTCGCATTCAGTCCGCCGTATCGGACAACGGCAGCCCGCTTCTCAGCAAATCCAGCTTGCCGAAAAGCGTGCGAGCCATGCCCGACACGCCCTGCCGTCCGGTATCCACCACGATGTCGGCCACCTCGCGATATAGCGGATCGNNCATCGCGCTGCTTGTAAAGTTCACGCAGCTTCTCGAGCGGGTTTTCCGTTTGCAGCAACGGACGATTGCGGTCGTGCCGGGTTCGCTCGTACAAATGCTCAGGAGTGCCCCGCAGATAAATCACCACGCCGTTTCTCTGCAGGTTTTCGCGATTGACCGTCGACAGCACCGCCCCCCCGCCCGTGGCCAGCACGATACCGGGCAAGGCAGTCAGCTCGGCAATCGCCGCTTCCTCCCGGCGACGAAACCCCGCCTCACCCTCGATCTCGAAAATGACCGGGATTTTGACGCCGGTTCGTGCCTCGATCTCATGATCGGAATCGTAGAAGCTGCAGCCGTAATGTTTGGCCAGCAGCCGCCCCACCGTGGTCTTGCCCGCCCCCATCAGTCCGACGAGGTAAAGATTGTCTCGCTTGCTCATGGCGCCATTCTAATTGAGCGCAGCCCGATGGACTGCTGCGGCCGGGAAGATGCATGCGGAAAATCGCACGAAAAAAAGCGCGGGACTCGCCCGCGCTTTTCGAGTTGTCCCTGCAATCAGCGCAGCGACAGGCGCTCGTCGAGAATGCGCGGGGTGAGGAAGATGATCAGCTCGGTCTTGCTGTTTTCCTTGCTCGTGGTCTTGAACAGGTTGCCGAACACCGGGACATCACCCAGCAGCGGCACCTTGCTGGTCAGGGAACGCTCGGTCCCGTCGAAAATGCCGCCCAGCACCAGGGTTTCGCCGTTGTTCACCCTCACCTGCGTCTTGATCCGCTTGGTGTCGATCGCCGGGATGTCATCGCCAATTTCCGGCACGATGCGTACAGAATCTTTCTGCACCTCGACGGTCAGGATGATCGAATCATTGTTCAGGATCTGCGGATCGACCAGCAGGCACAGGAAGGCGTCCTTGAACGTCACCGTCTGCTGGAGAACGCCGTTCGTGAGCTGAGTCGTGATATAGGGAACCTGTGTGCCGTTCAGAATCACCGCCGGCTTCTGGTTGGACGTCACCACGCGCGGATTGGAAATCACCTTGCCCTTGTCGTCGGCCTCAAGCGCACGCAGCTCCAGTGTCAGCAGATTGCCGTTTGCAAGGTTCAGCAGGGATAGCGCCAGTTCACCTGCGCCGGTTACAGCGGGCAGCGCCTGCCCAAGCCCATCTACACTGCCCGTATGAGGGTCGCCAAACAGGCTGCTGGTCTTGGCCGCTGTGAAGCCCAGGCGCGCGCCCAGATCGCGGCTCCAGCCGTCGGTCGCCACAACCACCCGCGCCTCGATCATGACCTGACGCGCAGGCACATCCAGCCGCGCAAGCAGCTCGCGAATTTCCTGAATCTTGCTTGCCGTGTCGGTGATGATCAGCGTATTGGTTTTCAGTTCATAGGTTGCGCGGCCGCGCTTGGTCAGGATTTTCTGATCGGTTTCAGAGTTGCCTTTCCCCTTCTGCATGGCCTGCGCCGCGGCTGCGCCCCCCAGGCCTTGCGCCTGCGCCGAACAGTTCACTTCATTGTTCGTCGCCGAGTTGAGGAACGCGCCTGAGGCAAAACCGTACAGCATGGTTTGCGCCTCATCCGCCCGCATGTAGTTGAGCTGGATGTATTCGGTGACCATCGGCTCCAGATCGACCACGGCCGACCTGGCCTCGAGTTCCTGCTTTTCCTTGGTCAGCAATTCGTCCTTGGGCGCGACCCAGATCACGTTGCCGTTCTGGCGCTTGTCCAGCCCCTTGGTCTGCATGATGAGGTCGAGCGCCTGGTCCCACGGCACGTCTTTCAGGCGCAGCGTCAGGTTGCCGGCCACGGTATCGCTCGCTACGATATTGAGGCCTGTGAAGTCGGCGATGACCTGCAGCACCGAGCGGACCTCGACATTCTGGAAATTGAGCGAGAGCTTCTCGCCGACGTATTTCACCCGGCCGTCTGCCGTCTTTTTCTGCGCATCGTCGCTCTGCTTGACCTCAACGATGAAACTGTTGTCGGTCTGATAAGCCGAATATTCCCAGCCGCCCTTGGGCTGGATCACCATGCGCGTGTTGTCGCCCAGGGTATAGGTTTCGACAATCTGCACCGGCGTGCCGAAATCGGCCACGTCGAGACGACGCTGCAGGGCCTTGGGCAGTTCGGTGCCGATGAAATCGACGACCACGCCGTTGGCCTGCTGGCGGATGTTGATGCCGGCCTGGGCGTCGGACAGCGTGGTGACGATGCGTGCTTCGCCCGCAGCGCCGCGGCGGAAATCGACATCGCGAATGCTATGGCGTGCCACGCCGGGTGCGGGCTCGGCAAAGCGCGGACTGGCGTTTACCGGTGCTGCTGCGTCCATGCCGATATCGCCCAGCGCGATCAACAGCGATTTGCCGTCGATCGTGGCGTCGTACTCGACAGACTTGTTCAGGTTCAGCACCAGGCGCGTGCGCGTACCGGCCTGCACCACGTTCACGCTTGCCAAGGGGCCGAGATTGGCCTCGACGGTATTGCGTCCCAGTGCGTTGCCGGTGTCGGGCAGATCCAGCGCGATGCGCGGCGGGTTGCCGACCGTGAAGCCCGCCGGCGTGGCGGTCAAGGCATTCTTGAGATTGACCCGCACCACCACCTTGCCGCCTGGCAGGGTCGTGGTCTCGACGCTCTGCACCGCGTTGCCGGTTGGCGGCGCGTCGGCAGCGCGCACCGCGAACGGGAGCATCAGGCCGGTGAACAAAGCGATCCCGAACAGGTGACGGGTCATTTTCTGGGCAATTTTGGGCAATGCGTTCATGTCAGCCTCTTTGAAATTCAGTGCTACGAATCATTCTTGCAAAATCAGGGTGCTGGTGCGTTCGGACCAATCTCCGGCGCTGTCCTGAACAATCTCACGCAATGTCACTTCACTGTCGCTGATCTGCGTGATGAGGCCGAAATTCTGGCCGACATAATTGCCCTTCCTGACGTGGTAAATCGCGTTGTCCGGAGTTTTGATCACCGCATGGATCACCCCTTGTTTGGACAGCATGCCGACCATCTTCAGGGTTTCCAGCGAGAAAGACTCCAGCGGCTCGCGCGGGCGGTTGAAATCGGGTTGCATGCCCCCTCCGCCGCCAGTCGAGAGTTTTCTAGGTTTGAACGGGTCAGGCAGGTCAAAAGCATTGTAGGTGAACGGTTCGTATACCTTGACCTCGGGCAAGGGCTCGATCTTGCCCTGCATGTCCTTGCCCGTTTCATCCACAAAGGTTCGCAGATCTTCCAGATTGCCGCCGCCACAGCCGGTCAGCCCCAACAGGATCACGATGCTGGCCAGGCGCTTCATTTCTTTTTCCCCTTGCCTTTTTTCTTGCTCTCGGCCTCTTTCTCTTTGATTTCGGCCTGCTTGCGGGCGATCAACTCTTCCTCGTCCAGATAGCGATACGTCTTGACGATGGCATCCATGTTCAGCACACCGTCTTTGGCTGGCATCAAAGCGATATTCTGCAAAGTCACGATGCGCGACAGCTTGGAGACGTCGCTGACAAAAGCGGCGATGTCGTGATATCCGCCGGTGACTTTGACGCGAATCGGCGTCTCCGCGTAAAACTCGGAAACGGTTTCGGTTTCGGGTTTGAACAAGTCAAACTGCAGCCCTCGCCCCAACCCCGCCTGGTTGACGTCGGTAATCAAAGCATCCATTTCCTGCTTGTTGGGCAATTGCTTCAACAGCGCGCCGAAAGCCTGCTCGATATCGGCCAGTTGCTTGGTATAGGCTTCCAGGTTGATGGCCTGGTTTTTCTTGGTGGTGAACACACTGCGAAGTTGCGTTTCCTTCTGCTTGGCCGCGCTCAGCGCCTCCATCCCACCGCGCCAGTCGAGCCACCAGCCCGCAACCACGATCGCTACACACAGCAGCGCCAATGCCCCCAGCTTGGTCGGCATCGGCCAGACGGCCAGCGTCTTCAGGTCGAGTTTATTGATTTCGCCCAGGGTCATGCCTTGCCCCCTTCAACATTTGCGTCATCGCTCTGCTGACGGATCTGCTTGACCGTCAGCACGAATTCGTTGGCGCGCAGATTGTTGACCGTGACAGCCTTGATTTCGACCAGATTGGCCAAATCGAACCAGGGCGAGTCGTTCAGATTGCGCATCAACGTGGAAACGCGCGCGCTCGACTGGGTATAACCGCTGATGGTGATGAGATCGCCCTCCTGCTTGAAGGATTTGAGATACAGGCCGTCGGGCAACAGGCGGATCATCTGATCGAACAGATGAACGACCTCGGTACGGTTGGATTGCAAGGTCTCGACGACCCGCTTGCGTTCCAGCAGTGCCTGGGTTTGCTCTCGGATCTTCTTGATTTCGCCGATCTGGCCGTCAAGTTTGGCGATTTCCTGTTCGAGGTAGGCGTTGCGCGCATCCTGCGTCGACTGGCGGGCGGCAATCAGGCTGTGTCCAAGAACGACGGCAACCACGCCTGCCGCAACGGCAATGCCAAGCAGAATATTGAACTGGCGCCGCCGTGCAGCACGCGCAAGTTCGCGATGGGGGAGCAGGTTAATGCGGATCATTGGGGGTCAAACCTCCGCATGGCAAGGCCGCAGGCGACAAACAGGGAAGGCGCGTCGGCGGTCAGCGCCTGCGGCCGGATTTTTGGGCCGACTGCCATGTTGGCAAACGGATTGACGACCATGGTCGGCGTACCGGTGCGCTGGGAGACCACTTCATCGATACCGGGAATCATGGCACCGCCGCCGGCGAGAAGAATCTGATCGACCTTGCGGTACTGGGTGGAGGTGGTGAACAGCTGCAGCGCACGGCCGATTTCCATTGCCAGCGTTTCGCTGTAGGGCTGCAGCACTTCCATGTCATAGCTTTCGGGCAACGTACCCTTGCGCTTGGCGTTCTCGGCCTCTTCGCTGGTCATGCCGTATCGCCGTGAAATTTCATTGTTGAGCTGATTGCCACCGAACCCGTGCTCACGCAGGTAAACCGACTCGTTGTCGTTGAGAATGTTGATGTGCATGTTCTGGGCACCCACATCGATGATCGCCACGGTCTGTCCGGCGCCGCTGTTAGGCAACAGGTGGGCGATCTGCTCGTACGCAGCCTGCGTGGCGAAGGACTCGACATCCATGACCAACGCCTTCAATCCGGCGGCCTGCACTGCCGCAACCCGATCTTCGACTTTTTCCTTGCGCGCGGCAGCGAGCAGTATCTGCACGTCCTCAGGGCTGGCCGGCGACTCGCCGAGAACCTGAAAATCCAGATTCACTTCATCCAGCGAGAAGGGAATGACCTGGTTGGCTTCGGTTTCCACCTGATTTTCCAGATCAATGCCTTTCAGGCTGGCCGGTGCCAGGATCTTTTTGGTGATGACCGCCGAAGACGGCAACGCAAGCGCAACGTTCTTGATCCGGGTGCCGAGGTTTCGCCATGCCGTACGCAGCGTGTCAGCCACCTGATCCAAGTTGGCGATATTGCCGTCGGTCACCGCATCCTTGGGCAGGGGCTCGATGACATAGCGTTCCACCCGCAGCATGCCCTTGCCGGCATCGGACAGTTCCACCAGCTTGACCGCAGTCGTACTGATGTCGAGTCCGAGGATGGGCAGGCCTTTGGCAGACAGCCAGTCCAGATTAATATTCAGGTGCAAGGGTTTTCCTTTACGCTTCTGTGAGTTGGCGCTTTTTGTTGTTATTGTTTTTAGATGCTAGCAACAACACACGGTTTTTAACAGTTTTTTTCTCGCCACACCGCAAGAGTTGAACATGTGTGTCCAATTTCCAACACCACTAACGCCTATAATCGGCGGAAACTTTAGGCAATAAATCAAAGGAACCGGATGTTTTCCAAATGGTGGCATTACGCACTGGCCCTGGTCGTCAGCCTCGGCGTAGTCGGCACGGCCTTGGCCGGACTGGCGGCTGCATTGATCTATCCCAATCTGCCGCCGCTCGAAGCGCTCACCGATTACAAGCCCAAATTGCCGCTCCGTGTCTACACGGCTGACGGTGCCCTGATCGGCGAATTCGGCGAGGAGCGCCGAGCATTCATCGCCATCGCCCAGGTACCGGACTACATGAAGCAGGCCATCATCGCTGCCGAAGACGAGCGCTTCTATACCCATGGCGGCGTCGACACCCTGGGCGTACTGCGCGCGGCGGGCTCGAACCTGCTGTCCGGCGGCGCCAAGGAGGGAGCCTCCACCATCACCATGCAAGTGGCGCGCAACTTCTTCCTGTCGAATGAAAAAACGCTCAGTCGCAAATTGTCCGAAGCCATGCTGGCGATGAAGATCGAGCACAATCTGTCGAAGGACAAAATCCTCGAGCTGTACATCAACCAGATCTACCTCGGCCAGCGTGCTTACGGTTTCGAAGCCGCAGCACGTACTTACTTCGGCAAACCCATGAAAGAGTTGTCGCTGGCCGAGTTCGCCATGCTGGCCGGCTTGCCCAAGGCGCCGTCGCGCTACAACCCGGTGGTCAACTTCCCGCGCGCCAAGGCGCGCCAGGAATATGTGCTGGGGCGCATGAAGACACTCAAATTCATCGACACGCCGACCTGGCAGGCTGCGGTCAAGCAAAAGCTGGTCATCCGCCAGGCGCGCCCGCAGGCCGACCTCCCTGCCGACTATGCCGCCGAGATGGTGCGCCAGACGCTGTTCGAGAAATATGGTGAATCGATCTACAGTTCGGGCTACAAGGTGGTCACCACACTGCAGCGCGCCCAACAGGCCGCGGCCAATATCGCGGTGTGGCAGGGCATTGCCGATTACGACCAGCGCTACGGCTACCGCGGACCCGAAAAGCAGATCAGTCTGCCCGCCGACAAGGCGCAGCGCGAAGCAGCGATCGCCAGCGCATTGGAAGACGTCGGCCCGGTCAGCGACATGCAACCGGCAGTGGTGATCAGCATCAACGCCAAACAGATTCGCGCCCAGCTGCGGGATGGCAAAACAGTGGAGATCACGGGACCCTCAGTCAAGTGGGTTGCGAACTGGGCTGCCGGCAAAAAGGGGCGGCAATTCATTCCGGGCGCCGTGGTGCGCGTACAGGCGGTCGGTAGCCCGCCACGCTGGCGGCTGACCCAACTGCCCGAGGTTGAAGCCGCACTGGTCGCCCTGAACCCCAATGACGGGGCGATTACCGCCCTGGTCGGCGGGTTTGATTTCAATCGCAACAAGTTCAACCGCGTGACGCAAGCCTGGCGGCAGCCGGGATCCAGCTTCAAGCCCTTCATCTATTCAGCGGCGCTGGAAAAAGGCTATACCCCGGCCACCATCATCGACGACGCGCCGCTCTCCCTGACCGCCGAAGAGGCTGGCGGGACCGCCTGGGAACCGCAGAACTACGACGGCAGCACCAGCGGTCCGGTGCGCATGCGAAGCGCGCTCACCAAGTCTCTGAATCTGGTGTCGATCCGTATCCTGCAGGGCATCGGCCCGTATTACGCACGCGACTACATCCGCCGCTTCGGCTTCGACCCGGCACGCCACCCGCCTTATCTCACCATGGCACTCGGTGCGGGTAGCGTCACACCACTGCAGATGGCGGCGGCCTATGGCGTATTCGCCAACGGGGGCTTTAGCGTCACGCCTTACCTGATCGACAAGGTGTATGACAAGGACGGGCGCCTGCTGATGCAGTCGAACCCGCAAAAAGCCGGCGGCAATGCGCCGCGCGTGATCGACCCGCGCAACGCCTGGCTGATGACCACCATGATGCAGGATGTGGTGCGCTACGGCACCGCAGCCCGCGCAGGGCAGCTCGGACGCAACGATCTTGCCGGCAAGACGGGTACCACCAACGATGCGCGCGACACCTGGTTCGCAGGATACAACCCCAATCTGGTAGCGATCACCTGGATGGGCTTCGACCAGCCGCGGTCGATGGGGCGTCGGGAAACGGGTTCGCAATCGGCTCTGCCGATCTGGATGCGCTTCATGGGCACGGCACTCAAAGGCGTACCGCAGAAAGGCTGGACCATGCCCCCGGGAATCATTACCGTAAAAATCGACCCGTCCACCGGCACCCGCATGAACGAGACGGTGTTGGACGACCTGCTGGACAGTTTGCTGGGGGATGCGAACACCGGCATGGTGGAACATTTTTATCAGGAATTCCCACCGCCCGATGCCGGCGCAGCCAGCTGGGAGGCCGACCCCAGCGAGACACCCGCTTCGCCTGTACCGGAAACGCAGCCATGAAGCATCACGACATGCGCCGCCGCATTGCGCATGCAGCGGCGCGCCTCTTGGCCGAAGACGGCAGCCTCGATTACGGCAGCGCCAAGCGCAAGGCTGCGCGCCAGCTCGGCGCGCCCGACAGCGGCAACCTGCCCGACAATCAGCAGATCGAAGAAGCCCTGCGCAGCTATCAGGCGCTCTACCAGGCCGACGAAACCCGCGCGCAACTGGCGCTGCTGAGGCAGGTTGCCATCGAATACATGGAACAGCTGAGCGATTTCGATCCCCACCTGACCGGGCCGGTGCTGAACGGCACGGCCGGGCGCCACGCCGGCATCACCCTGCAGCTTTTCACCGACCTGCAGAAGGATGTGGAATTCCTCCTGATTGCGCTGAACGCCCCTTATCAGGCCACCGAACATCGGACGGCGGACGCGCCCGGACGGATCTACCCCCGTTTCATCATCGACGACCCGCGCGCAAGCGTCGAGATCATTGTCTATCCGGCAGCCGAACTGCGCAGCATGAAACGCCTGCAGGCCGACGGCAACCCGCGGCGCGTGCGTCTCCCACAGGCAAGGACCCTGGTTTGACGTTCGTCATTGCAACCCGCCCTGGCACGGAAGATGCTGATTCACGTGTTCGTGCTTTCCGATGAGTGAACGGCCGTGATCCGATTTTTCCGGCACTACGTGCCCCGCAATGTATTGCTGCTGGTGCTGATCGAGGCGCTGATCCTCGGCGGTGCCATCTATGCCGGCGTCAACGCGCGTTTTCTCGACGGTGGAGTCATCCCGGACGACCTCAATCCACTGCTGCCCAAAGCCCTGACCTTCACCGTCGTCATGCTCGGACTGATGACCGCCAGCGGCCTTTACGACCTCGAATGGCAGGGTGGCGTGCGCGCACTGTTGCAGCGGCTCGGCCTGAGCTTCGGGCTGGGCCTGGTGACGATGAGCCTGCTGTTTTACTTTTTCCCCACCCTGCTGGTCGGGCGGGGCGCCTTCCTGCTGTCGTTCGGTCTGGCGCTGCTCGGCATTCTGGCGAGCCGCGCCCTGTTCATCCGCTGGGCGCGTGCGGGTGCGCTCAAAACCCGTGCACTGGTGATCGGCACCGGCAGCCGCGCCGCCCACATCGAATCACTGCTGGCCAAACGCGGCAACGCCAGCAATGTACAGGTCATCGGCTATCTGCCGCTCGGCGGAAGTCACCATTTCGTCGACCATGCGCGCATTCTCGACACCCAGGAACCCTTGCCCGAACTGGCGCGACGCCTGCAAATCAGCGAAATCATCCTCGCCGTGCGCGACCGTCGCGGCGGCGGCATGCCGGTGCAGGACCTGCTCAAATGCAAGCTGCACGGTATCCGGGTCCTGGAACTGTCGAGTTTCTTCGAACGTGAAAACGGCCATTTGCAACTGGACTCGATGAACGCCAGCTGGATGATCCTGGCCGAAGGCTTCCATCAGGGGATCGTGCGGGACACCGTCAAACGCCTGTTCGACCTGCTGGTCAGTGCGGCCATGCTGGTGGTCTGCCTGCCGATCATGGCGATTACCGCGCTGATGATCAAGCTGGAAAGCCCCGGTCCGGTACTATATCGGCAGGAACGCGTGGGCCAGGGTTGCCGCAACTTCACCATTCTCAAATTCCGCAGCATGTGCGTCGATGCCGAAAAAGACGGCAAGCCCCGTTGGGCCGGACAGAACGACAGCCGTGTGACGTTCACCGGGCGCGTCATCCGGCGCACCCGCATCGACGAATTGCCCCAGATATTCAATGTATTCTTCGGCGACATGAGCTTTGTCGGGCCACGCCCGGAGCGCCCCTATTTCGTGCAGGACCTGACCCAAAAAATCCCCTATTACGGCGTGCGCCACACGGTCAAGCCCGGCATCACCGGCTGGGCGCAAGTGCGTTACGCTTATGGCGCAACCGACGAGGACGCCATGCACAAGCTGCAATACGACCTGTATTACGTCAAGAATCACAGCCTGTTTCTCGATCTGATGATCCTGTTCCAGACCGCGCAAGTGGTGTTATGGGGAAAGGGCGTGCGCTGAACGCGCCCGCCTGATGCCACTCACCATGCCCGACACCCTTTTCCTTCTCGCCGCCGTCGGTTATGGCTTGGCGACACTGGCCTATCTGGGGCTGTCCGGCCTCATTGTCGCCAGCTGGCGGCAACGCCCGCAAGGGCGCCTGCTGGTTCTCGCCACCGGGCTCAGTGCAGCTTGGGGTGCCGTATCGTTCCTCAGCGCATGGGGCGCTTTGCCGTCGCGGCTGGAACTGGCCGCCGAAGTCGCTCGCAACGGCGCCTGGCTGGCGCTGCTGCTCTACATCCTGCACCTCCGCTTGCCGTCCGGCGCCGTCCTGCCGACCCCGCTGCGTTTCATCCGTGTTCTCTGCATCGTCCTGATCGGCGGTCTGCTGCTCTCCCGCGCGATGCCCTTCATCGCCCCCACCCAGCCGATCCTGACCCAGTGGGCAGGCAATCTGGGGCTGGTGCTGCTCACCGTGATCGGCCTGGTGCTGGTCGAGCAGGTCTACCGCAGCACGCGCCCGGAAGACCGCTGGGCGATCAAGTTTCTCTGCCTGGGGCTGGGCGGGCTGTTCGTGTATGACATCTACCTCTACGCCAATGCAGCGCTGTTCAACTCGGTCGATGCCCAGGTGTGGGCGGCACGCGGCTACGTGGCGGCCCTGGTGACGCCGTTGATCGCGGTCTCGGCCGCACGCAACCCGGAATGGGCAGCCCCGGTCGGGTTGTCGCGCAGCATGGCTTTCCACACCGCCAGCTTGCTGGGCGCGGGCATCTATCTGCTGCTGATGGCCGGCGCCGGCTACTACCTGCGCCTGTTCGGCGGCGAGTGGGGCGATGTGGTGCAAACCGTGTTCGTCTTCGCCGCCGCCATGGTGCTGGTGCTGCTTCTTTTCTCCGGCACCTTGCGCGCGCGCCTGCGAGTATTCCTGTCCAAACATTTCTTCAGCTACCGCTACGACTATCGGGAGGAATGGCTCAACTTCACCCGCACCCTCACCGAGGGGCGCCCTGGCGAGCAGCTGTGCGAACGCGCGGTCGAAGCCCTGGCCCGGCTGGTGGAAAGCCCCGGCGGTGCGCTGTGGATGCGCGAAGGCGACACGGGCTATCCGCGGGCCAGCCACTGGAACTGGGCCGACCTCAACGGGACCGAGTCGGCCGATTCGCCCTTCATCCAATGGCTTGCCGGCAAGCAATGGGTGGTGGATCTGGACGAAATGAAAACCCGCAGTGACCTCTACGGCGACCTCGACATGCCGGCCTGGATCAAGCAGGCCGACGAGGCCTGGCTGGTGGTGCCCCTGCTGCTGCACAAGGAACTGCTCGGCTTCGTCGTGCTGAAGCACTCGCTCGGCAACGTCAGCTTCAACTGGGAGGTCAGTGACCTGCTCAAGGTGGCGGCGCGCCAGGCGGCAGCGCATCTGGCCCAGATGCGCGCCTCCAACCAGCTCATCGTGGCGCGCCAGTTCGAATCGTTCAACCGCACCACCACCTTCATCATCCACGACCTGAAAAATCTCGTCGCCCAGCTGTCCCTGCTGCTGTCCAACGCCGAGAAGCACAAGCACAATCCCGAGTTCCAGGCCGACATGCTGGGCACGGTGGAGAGCGCGGTCGCCCGCATGAACAAGGTGCTGGCGCAATTGCGCCGCGGCAGCGATGCGGCGCAGGCAAAATCGGTGGCGCTGGCGGACATCCTCGCCGATGCCGCCGCCAGCAAGCAGGCGTTCAAGCTGCGTCCCGCTGTGGATTTGCCGCCCGTTTCCTTGCGCGTGCGCGCCGAACGCGAACGACTCACCCGCGCCATCGGCCATTTGCTGCAAAATGCGCTGGAAGCCACGCCGCCCAGCGGCCAGGTCACACTACGCGGATTCGAGGAATCGGCGCAGGCAATCGTCGAAATCACCGATACCGGCAGCGGCATGGACGAGGACTTCATCCGTACCCGGCTGTTTCAGCCGTTTGATTCGACCAAGGGTGCGGGCATGGGCATCGGCGCCTACGAGTGTCGCGAAACCATCCGTACATTGGGTGGACAACTGGACGTGAACAGCACGCCTGGGCGCGGCACCCGCTTCCGCATCAGCCTGCCGCTCGATAATGATTTAGTTGCTGGAGGAGACGCCGCATGAGCGACGCCAAACAGAAGATCCTGCTGGTGGAAGACGATCCCGGGCTGCAAAAGCAGCTCAAATGGAGCCTGTCCGACTACGAACTGGTGATGGCCACCGACCGCGACAGCGCTATCGCCCAGTTGCGCCGCCACGAACCTCCGGTGGTACTGCTCGATCTTGGCTTGCCGCCAGATGCAGACGGCGCCACCGAGGGGCTCGCGGCGCTGCAACAGATCCTGTCGCTGGCCCCCTCCACCAAGGTCATCGTCGTCACCGGCAACCTCGACCGCAGCAATGCCGTCAAAGCCATTCAGCTGGGCGCCTACGATTTTTTCCAGAAACCGTTCGAGCCCGACGTGCTCGCCTTGATGATCGCGCGCGCCCTGCATGTCCATGCGCTGGAGATCGAAAACCGCATGCTGATCGCCAGGCAGAGCGGTTCCGCCCTGCAGGGCCTGATCACCAGCAGCGAGCCGATGCTGAAAATCTGCCGCACCATCGAGAAGGTCGCTCCTGCCAATGCAACCGTGCTGCTGCTGGGCGAGTCCGGTACCGGCAAGGAAGTGCTGGCTCGGGGCGTGCATGAACTGTCGCCACGTGCCGGCAAGCGCTTCGTTGCCATCAACTGCGCGGCGATCCCCGACACCCTGCTGGAATCCGAACTGTTCGGCTACGAAAAAGGCGCGTTCACCGGCGCCGCGAAACAGACCATCGGTCGCATCGAATACGCCAACGAGGGCACGCTGTTCCTCGATGAAATCGGCGACCTGCCGATGCCGCTGCAAGCCAAGCTGCTGCGCTTTCTGCAGGAACGCGTGATCGAGCGTCTCGGCGGGCGCGGCGAAATCCCGGTCGACGTGCGCGTCGTCTGCGCCACCCACCGCGATCTCGCCGGCATGATTCGCGAAGGCAGCTTCCGCGAAGACCTGTACTACCGCATCGCCGGCATCACCATCACCGTGCCACCGCTGCGCGAGCGCGTGGCCGACATNNTTCCGCGAAGACCTGTACTACCGGCTGTCCGAAATCTCGGTGAAAATCCCGCCGCTGCGCGAGCGCCCCGGCGATGCCGTGCTGCTGGCGCAGGCCTTCCTTGAACGCTATGCGCGCGAGCTGGGGCGCAATCTTCGCGGCTTTACGGCCGACGCGCTGGGCGCACTCGAAACCCACGCGTGGCCAGGCAACGTCCGTGAGATGGAAAACCTGATCAAGCGCGCCACCATCATGGCCGACGGCAATCAGATCACCGCAGCCGATCTCGGACTCGACGCCGGTCCGACCGAACTGCAGCCCTTCAACCTGCGCCAGGCTCGCGAAAACGCCGAGCGCCTGGCGGTCAGCCGCGCACTCGCCCACAGCGACGGCAGCATCGCGCAGGCTGCCGAATTGCTCGGCATCACACGGCCCACCCTGTATGACCTGATGGCGAAAATCGGCATGAAATGAATCCGCGGCAAGCAACCCTACTATCAATATAATTATTCTGGAGGTTTCAATGTCACACCCCGCCCCTGCGAACCGGCTGCTCGCGCTGCTGATTGTCGGCACCCTGCTGGCCGCCTGTGATCGCAGCGACCGTCCTCTTGTGGCCGAAGCCCGGGCAATGATCGCGGCGGGGGATTACAAGGCGGCGATGATTCAGCTGAAGAACGCCGTTGCTGAAGACGACAGCAATGCCGAAGCCCGCTTTGAGCTGGGCAAGCTCTATTTCGACCAACTCGATCTGGCCAGCGCCGAGAAGGAATTCCGGCAGGCCCGCAAGGCGGGCTACGCCGCCAGCGTCGTCAATCCGATGATCGCCCGCACGCTGCTGGGCCAGCGTGAATACCAGCGCGTGCTGGACGAACTGCCGGCCCCGACCGACGGCGGGCCGGACGCATCCACCCTGCACGCCCTGCGCGCCACCGCCGAACTCGGGCTCGGCCGCAAGGAAGATGCGCGCAAAACCCTGCAGCACGCGCAACAGGCCACGCCCGACCATGCCGAAGTGCATTTGGCGCTGGCCCATCTGGCGCTGGCCGACGGCGATGCCAAGCAGGCCTTGCAGCAGCTCGACCAGGCACTGCGCGCCGACCCCAAGCACCGCGACAGCCTCCTGCTCAAGGGCGAATTGTTGCGCGCCACCCGCCAGCTCGCCGAGGCCGCTGCGGTGTATCGCGAACTCCTCAAGCTCGACCCCCGAAACACCCAGGCCCGGCTTGCACTGGCCGGCATCGCCATCACTGAAAACCGGCTGGCCGACGCACGCAGGGAAGTGGATGCCGTGCTGAAAGCCATGCCTAAAAACCTGCAGGCGCGCTATACCCAGGCCCTCATCGACTTCAACGAAAAAAAGGTCACCCAGGCACGCGATCATCTGGCCGCCGTGCTGAAGTCCGCGCCAGATTATGTGCCAGCGCTGCTGCTGGGCGGATCGATCGAATTCGCATTGGGCAATCTGCAAACTGCCGAAGCACATCTCAACAAGGTGCTCAAGGCCGCGCCGGGCAACCTGTACACCCTGCGTTTGCTTGCCGCCACCCAGTTGCGCCTGGGCCGTCCCGACGACGCGGCACGCACACTCGCGCCCGCACTCAAATCCGGGCGCCAGGACGCAGGCGTGCTGACCGTCGCAGGCGAAATCGCACAGGCCAAAAAGGATTTCGCCCAAGCCGCGGCGTATTTTGAACAGGCCGCCCAGCGCAATCCCGACAATGCCGCGATCCGCACCGAACTCGGCATTTCCAGGCTCGCCCTGGGCGACCATCGCGCCATGGCCGATCTGCAGGCGGCTGCCGCGATGGAGGGGGAGGGGGACGGCGCCGGCAATCGTGCCGACACCATCATCATCCTCAACCAGCTGAAGCAAGAGCAGTTCGACGCGGCGCTGGCAAGCATTGCCGCGCTGGAGAAGAAGCAGACCGCCGATCCGCTCACCTGGAACTACCGCGGTGGCGCCTACCTCGGCAAAAAGGATATTGCCCGCGCGCGCGACAGCTTTGGCCAGGCGCTCAAACTCGACCCCGCGTTTTTCCCTGCTGCGGCCAACCTGGCACAACTCGATCTGAAGGAGAATCAGCCCGCCGCCGCACGCCAGCGCTACGAAGGCATTCTCAAGGCCGATCCCCGACATCTCAATGCGATGCTGGCCCTGGCCGATCTGGGTTTGCGCAGCCAGGATGAGAAGACCTACGTGAACTGGCTGGAAAAAGCGGCCGCGGCCCATCCTCAAGCCCTGCAACCGCGGGAGGCCCTGGCGCGTCACCTGCTCGCCAAGGGTGACCGCAACAAGGCGCTTGCCGTTGCGCGCGAAGCCGTCAACGCCCAGCCTGACAACCCGGCCGCCCTCGATCTGCTCGGCACCACGCAATTGACGCTCGGAGACACGACCAACGCGCTGGGCAGCTACCGCAAGCTGGTCGAGCTTCTGCCCGGCCAGGCGGCCCCGCTGATCAGGCTCGCTACCGTGCAGAGTGTCGCCAGGGATCTGCCCGGCGCGCGCAAGACCCTGCAGGACGCCCTGCGCATCCAGCCCGATTCTCTCGACGCGCAAATGCTGCTCGGCAACGTCGAGATCCAGAGTACGCGTTTCGACGAAGCACGTGCCCTCGCCCGCCAGGTGCAACAGCAAAAGCCGAACAGCGCAGCCGGCTTCGTTCTCGAAGGCGATGCCGCGCTTGCACGCAAGGACTATCCTGCCGCGATCGCCGCGTTCGAGCAGGCGCACAAGCGGGCGCCTTCGGGTGCCCTGCTCGTTCGCCAGTTGCGGGCCTTCACGGCCACCCAGCGCGCCGAGGAGGGCGAAAAGCGCCTCGCCGCCTGGCTCACCCGCCATCCACAGGACGACAGCATCCGCGCCGCGCTGGCCGAAAGCCTGATCCAGCGCAAGCAGACCCAAGCCGCCGTCGAGCATTACCTGATCCTCGACAAGAGCAACCCGGGCAATCTGCTCGTCCTCAACAATCTTGCGTGGGCACTTTCCGAATCCGGCGACAGCCGCGCACTGTCCTATGCCGAGCAGGCGCTCAAGCTCAAGCCCGACAACCCGGCCGTGATGGATACGCTCGGCTGGATCCTGGTACAGCAGGGCCAGCGCGAACGCGGCATCAAGCTGCTGCAGCAGGCTCTGAGCAAAGCACCCGACGCGGCCGAAATCCAGTGGCACTTGGCGTCGGCATTTGCCCAGTCCGGCGACCGCATGCGCGCGCGGCGAGAGCTTGAACGACTGCTGGAAAGCGGTGTAGCGTTCCCCCAGGAGCAGGCGGCGCGTGCGCTGCTCAAACAACTTCAGGCAAACGCGCGCTAGCCGCTGAATGCCGCATCGACATCGTCCCCTTCTCCGCGTGGAGTACGCCGCATGACCCAACACACGATCGCCCTGGCCCTGGCCCTCGCCGCATCCGTCGCGCTTTACGGCTGCGACCGCACATCCAACCTCACCGAGCAGGAGCATATCCAGCGCGCCAAGGATTTCGAGGACAAGGGCAAATTCAAGGGCAGCATTCTCGAACTGAAAAACGCGATCCAGAAAAACCCTGACAGCCCGCAGGCCCGTCTGCTGCTCGGTCAGGTTTATCTGAAAGTCGGCATGGGCGCCGAAGCCGAAAAGGAACTCGACCGCGCCCAAAAACTGGGCGTCAATCCCGAGTCCATCAAGCCCCGCCTTGGCGAGGCCTTGCTGCTCATGGGCGAATACCAGCGGGTACTCGACGAAATCCAGCCCGGAGCACAAACGTCGCAGGCCAATCGTGCACGGATTTTCCAGTTGCGTGCCGATGCCCTGCTCCGACTCGGCAAACTGCAAGAGGCCTGCAACCTGTACCAACAAGCCCTCGATACCGATCGCAACAACCCGCCGACCTACTGGGGATTGTCCCAATGCGCCGTCGCTCAGCGCGACATGACGGCGGCCCGGCAATGGCTCGATCACGCACTTGAACTCAAGGACAGGCAGGCCAAGACCTGGCTGCTGATCGGCAACTGGGAACAACTGAACAAAAACATGTCCGGTGCCCTGGCAGCCTATGACAGCGCCCTGAAACTCGAGCCGAACCATCTGGAGGCCCTGGAAAACCGCGCCATTCTCAACATCACGCAGAACCGGCCAGAAGCGGCCAGCAAGGATATCGAACAGCTTGGCAAACTGGTGCCCAATTCGCTCCAACTCAGTTATCTCAAGGCTCTTTACAGCTTCCACCAGCAGCAATATCCCGAGGCGCGCGACGCGCTGCAGGACGTATTCAAGCGGACGACCGATCATATGCCCAGCGTGCTGCTGGCCGGCACGACCGCCTATGCGCTGGGCGCCTATCAGCAGGCCGAAACGCATCTGCAACGTTTCCTCGCGCGTTTTCCCGGCCATGCCTTCGCCCNNACCGCCGAATGACGGCTGCAACCCAGATCAAGCTGGACAAATCCGACCGCGCACTGGAAACGCTCGCCCCCCTGCTCACCCCCGAGACCCAGGATGTCCAGGCGCTGGTCATCGCCAGCGACGCCTATCGCGCCAGGAACGAGCACGCCAAAGCAGCGGCCCTGCTGCAGCGGGCCGCACAGTCCGACCCCCGCAATGCCTCGATCCAGACCCTGCTCGGGGTCGCCCACCTCAATATGGGAGACGCCTCGCTGGCCATCACCGAACTGGAAACCGCCGCCACGATGGATGCCGGTCATTACAAGGCCGACAGCCTGCTGGCTCAGACCTACCTCAATCGCAGGGAATACGACAAGGCACTGGCGGCCATCGCCACGCTGGAGAAAAAGCTCCCAGGCAATGCCGTCACGCACAACATGCGCGCTCTCGCCTATCTGGGGAAAAAAGACCCGGCCCTCGCCCGCAAGAGTTTCGAGCAGGCGCTCGCCATCGACCGGGCATACTTCCCGGCTGCCGCCAACCTCGCCCAGCTTGATGTGCGCGACGGCAAGCCCGATAACGCCCGCAAGCGCTTCGAGCGCATCCTGCAGGCCGACAAGAACAATCTGCAGGCCATGATGGCGCTGGCCGAACTGGCGACGCGCCAGGCGCAGCAACAGGAAACGGTCGAATGGCTTGAAAAGGCAATCAAGTTACACCCCGCGGCGATCCCGCCGCACGCCGCGCTTGCCGGCCATCATCTGACCCGCAGGAACTTCCGGGAAGCCCTGGCAGTGGCCAATGCAGCTGCGAATGCCAATCCTGACAGCCCCGAAGCACTCACCCTGCTCGCCAAGACCCAGCAGGCCAGCGGCGACCACCCCAGCGCCATCGCCACGTTCAACCGGCTGACCCAAAAGGTCGGCCATTCACCGGATGCGTTCCTGCAGCTTGCGCTGGCCCAGATTGCCGGCAAGCAGCTCGGTCCCGCCCGCGTCAGCCTGCAGAAGGCCCTGAAGCTGAAGGCGGACCATGTCCCCAGCCAGGAAACCCTGATTCGCCTGGAAATGACCGAAAACAGGCCCGACGCCGCGCTGCAGATCGCCCGCCAGATGCAGGCGCAGCAGCCCGACTCCCCGCTGGGATATGACCGGGAAGGCGACCTCCACCTTGCCCAGAACAACATTCCCCAGGCAGTCAGGGCCTATCAGCAGGCCATCGACAAGGGAGCCGGCTCGGTCGGGTTGGTCAAGTGGTTCCGCGCCCAGGTGATCGACAATCCCCAGGTCGCCGAGCAGCGCCTGGATGACTGGCTCAAGCAGCACCCCAAGGACCATGCAGCGCGCGCCTATGCCGCCGAGTACGCCATGCGCACAGGCCGCAACAAGGAGGCCATCGCCCACTACGAAACCATCAATCGCCTGACGCCCAACAAAGCCCTCCTGCTCAACAACCTGGCCAACCTGTATCTGCTCGAGAAAGATCGCCGTGCCCTGGCAACCGCGGAGCAGGCCCTCAAGCTCGCCCCGAACAGCCCGGTCGTACAGGACACGCTGGGCTGGATCCTGGTGCAGCAAGGCCAGGCGCCGCGTGGCCTGGAATGGTTGAAGAAAGCCGTGGCCCAGGCACCCAAGCAGGCCGCGATCCGATACCACCATGCGGCCGCCTTGGCGCAGACCGGCAACAAGGCCCAGGCCCGCCAGGAACTCGAGAAACTGCTGGCGGACACCTCGAAATTCCCCGAGGCTGACGCAGCCCGGGCGCTGCTCAAGCGCCTCTGAAGCGGCACGACGTACAGGACCGTCAGCGCGTACCGAGTCCTGCCCCCATAACAAGGCGTGAGATGGCGGCCGTTTTGCCCCGATGGGATTCCCAGCCGCTGGCTGCCTGGACGGCGGCCCATGCCGCCGGCACGCTGCTTTCGCTTGACGGCATGCAAACGCACTATGTGGCGAAGGGCACGGGCAAGCCGGTCATCCTGTTGCACGGCTTCTTTTTCGACAGCACCCTGTGGTGCCGCAACTTGGAGCACCTGGCCCGATCTCACCGCGTCTACGCATTCGACCTGTGGGGCTTCGGCTACAGCGCGCGCACCACGCAGCCCAGCTATGCACTATATTCCGAGCAGCTTGCCGCCTTCATGCATGCCCTGGACATCGAACAGGCGACGCTCGTCGGTCAGTCGCTCGGCGGCGGCGTAGCCATCCAGTTCAGCGTTCGGCATCCGGACAAGGTCGACAAGCTGGTGCTGGTGGACAGCGCAGGACTGGCGAACCCGGACCCCGTTGCCGCGCGGCTGTTCCGCGTTCGGGGCATCGGCGAAGCGCTGCTGAATTTCCCGGGAGACGCGCTGCGCATGAAAATGCTCAAGGACTTCTTTCTGCACCGGCCCGACACGGTGTCCCCGGAATTGTTCAGGCACCTCACCTGGTCGCAGAAAATCGCCGGGACGACGGCTTCGGCCCTGGCCTTGATGCGGCTGGGATTTGCCGACAAACTGGAGGGGGAGTTGCCGCGGCTGGCTGCGCTCGATCTGCCTACCCTGATTGTCTGGGGGGCGCAGGACCGTGCCATCCGCCCTGCACTGGGACAGCGCTTGCATCAGGCCCTGCCAGGGTCGATTCTGAGCGTTATCCAGAATGCGGGGCACGTGCCCAACCTGGAACAAGCTGAGCTGTTCAATGCGCGGGTGGACGCATTCCTGCGCGAGGAACCATTCCCTTCCGGCAACCCGTTGTCCCACTTTACCGGATCGCACCATGACTGAATTCGACTACAAGCAGGCTTTTTCCAGAAATCTCGGCTGGGTCACTGCTGCGGAACAGGAGACCTTGCGACACAAAAAAGTCGCCATTGCCGGCATGGGCGGCGTCGGCGGCAGCCATCTGATCGTGCTGGCGCGTCTGGGCATCGGCAAATTCCATATCGCCGACCTCGATGTATTCGAACTCGCCAATTTCAACCGTCAGTACGGTGCGGCGATGTCGACGCTCAATGCACCGAAGGCAGCGACCATGGAACGGACGATCCGGGATATCAATCCTGAAATCGAGATGACCACCTTCGATCACGGCGTGACCCTGGACAACCTCGACGCGTTTCTGGACGGCGTCGACATCTACGTAGACAGCCTGGATATCTTCGCGCTGGAAATCCGCCGCGCGGTGTTTGCCCGTTGCTACGAAAAAGGGATCCCCACCATCACGGCCGCACCGATGGGCATGGGGACCGCCTTTCTGGTATTCATGCCGGGAAAGATGAGCTTCGAGGACTATTTTTGCCTCGACGGCTACGCCTTCGAGGACCAGATCATCAAGTTCGTGATCGGCGTATCCCCTTCGGTCCAGCANNCAGCAACGCCAGTATCTGGTTGACCGCAGTTCGGTCAATTTCCTGAAAAAGAAAGTGCCGTCCACGGCCATGGGCATCGAGATCGCAGCAGGGGTCGCCTGCACCAACGTACTGAAAATATTGCTGGGGCGGGGCGAGGTCATCTGCGCTCCGCATGGCCTGCACTTCGACGCCTATCGCAATCGCCTGATCAAAAGCTGGCGGCCGTTCGGCAACCGCCACCCTCTGCAGCGCCTCATGTTCTGGTATGTCAAACACCTGCTGGCGCAAGGCAATCCGTAGTCCGCTGCGGATAGCAGCCTTCGGACTCGCATCTGAAGACAAAAAAAGGGCACCGAACGGTGCCCTTTTTTCTGACTGCAACCTGTTACGAAACGATCAGGCCTTCTTGCTGCGGCGCGCCATGCCGCCCATCAGGAGCAGCGACATGCCCACCAGCGCCAGGGTGCCCGGCTCCGGAATCGAGAAGGTCGCGCTGCCGTCGTGGTTGGAAGTCAGGCTGAAGGTGCCGTCTCCGTTATCGGTAAAGTCGCTCGTGGTCACGTTCGTGTTGAAGTCGGCAAAGAACGAAATCGGCATCGCCGCCCCGCAATTCGTCCAGATATCGAAGAAGCCCGTCGACCCCGCACAGCTCGTCTCACCCGAATGAATCAGGTTGTTGTAGGAACCGTCCACGTTGGTAAAATCAGCAACCCCCACCATCTCGATGCCCAGACCGGTCGCCTCGCCACCGATGATGTTCACGTCCATGAAGTTGATCAAGGTCGATCCGTCAAAGGTAACGAACAATTCCAGCAGGCCGGGGCCGTAGCTGAACAGGGGCACGCCACCGCCGGTGACGCCGTTGATCACGCCGCCCAGGTTGGTCATCGAAAAGCTCATCAGCCAGTTGGGGCCATAGCCGTTGTTGCTGTTGGCGCCAAACACTTCATTCGGCGTGAAGCCCGTCACATTGTTTTCTGCCAGACCACCCACCGCCAGGCCGGCGGTCGTGACCAGCGTGTCGCCGGTATCGATCCCATTGGCATCACCATCATTGATCACGGTGGTGGATTCATACTGGAACGTGAACTGGCTCTTCATCGAGGTGCAGGTCGCGCACACCTGGTCGCTATCCGTCGCGCTGTAGTCGACACCCGGATCCAGGTAGAACGAGCCGGCCGAAACGTTGCCCGCTGCAAGCAGGATGGACGCCGCCAAAAGTGATTTTTTCATTTCGATTACCCCTTCACAAAACTAAACTGGTTAAGTAATACAGCTCTTGCGGTTATAGCTAAGCAACAGGTATGCCACAACAAACAAGACACTGTTAATAAAGACCTTTTCAAGAACTCCGTATCGCCTTCCCGGTTGCACGACCTGACTTCTGTAAAGTTTTCCGACATTTCCGGCCCGGCAGGTCCTGATAACGCGGAGAGGCGGTTCACCAGATGCGTGCCTGATTAAACATCCTCGATGAACGATCTAGCATGCCGCATGCCATAACTCTCAACAATTTGATTTATATGGGTTTATTATATTTTTCCCACGATCCAGACAAGCGGGCGGGACAACAACTGTAAAATTTTTCGACAGCGAGCCCGCGTACGCCTGCTGCAATCCTGAGAAGGGCCGATGCTCGCAAGCAGCGTGGATCATTTGGCCGCCCGATCAATCCGGACCGAATCCTGCCGATAAGGAGGGGGCAACACACGGTGTTGCGCATACCGGACCCTATTCATCTAATGAGGCGCACCATGAACCTGCCCCGGCTTTCGCTTTTACCCACCTTTATCCGAGAACTGACGAGCGCCCAGACCCTGCCGCGCGAGCCCGAGCCCGACGCCATCATGAACGACGTGGACCAGGTGGCGGCATTCTCGGAAACCGGGCGCAAGGAAAGCACGCTTGCAGCCTCGTACCTTTTTCATACCGCCCGCGCCTCGCAGACTCTTCAGGGCTGCAAGCGGGTACTCGATCTGGGCTGCGGGCCGGCCACCCAACTGATCCAGATCGCCGCACTCAATCCCGAGATCGAATTCATCGGCGTGGACATGTCGGAAGAGATGCTGAGACATGCGCGAACGCATGTGGCTGAAGCCGGCCTTGGCAATGTCACGTTCATCACGGGCGACATCACGAAGCTGGACCAGTTCGAAGCGCATTCCATCGACGGGGTGATCAGCACGGTTTCGCTTCATCACCTGCCGACACTGGCGCTTCTGGAGGGCTGCTTTCGCGAGATCAGGCGCATCCTGAAGCCGGATGGGGCGGTTTATCTGGCCGACTTCGGACGGCTGAAGTCATTGAAATCGGTCATCTTCTTCGCCTACATGAATCGTGACCACGACCCCCACCAGCTCTTGCTGGATTACGAGCGCTCGCTACGGGCAGCGTTTCTGCTGTCTGATTTCGAACGGCTGGCGGCAGAACTGCCGGAGACGGTTGCTGTATTCAGCACCTTCAAGGTCCCCCTGCTGATCACGTTGAAAACGCCCGACAGGGAACTTCCCACTACCAAGCTGAGAATCCTGAATGACATGAGAAAAGCGCTGGCGCCCCGGTTCAGGCACGACCTGGATGACATGCGGATCTTTTTCAAACTGGGCGGGCTGAAGAACGACCCTTTCCACTAGGCGCGGCTGGATGCGCAGTCGCCTGTCATTCTCCGTGGACAAGACGCTGGGTGATGCCCACTTCGTCGTGTTTGGTGAAGAAAAAAGGATAGAGCGAGCGCACGCCCGAAATGCTGTCCGCCTTGCCGCCCAGCGATTCGATCTGCTGATCGACATATTCGAGCTCCAGCCGGAGCAGAACCGCCGGCGCATTGACTCGAGCGCACAGGCGCTCGGGCCCGAATTCATTGAACCCCAGCATGCGCTTGTAAAAAGCCACATGCCTCGGGTTGACTTCGATCACCACATCCGTATAGCCCTGCATGACCCGGCCATAGATGTAGGCAATATGAAACAGCGAGGCCAGCACGCGCTTCGACCCCTGGGTCTGGTCTACCGCCAGCTTGGTCAGTTCGCAGACCTTGCGGCCTGACGCGCGCAAGCTGTCGATTTCGGCCTTGTACAACTCCTCGGCCAGCAGCGGATTTTCTGAATCCATCCCGAGCGTCAGCGTGCCGATCACCTTGTCCTCCTGAAAGGCCATCAGCGTGATGCGCGCCGGATCCTTCTGGAAATTGCTGGCTTCATAGCCGCGGCTGGCATATTTGCGCTGCACCAGCATACTGGCGGAACTGACCCGCTCGTTTGAATGGGCCAGCCGGATCTTGAAGACCTGCTGCTCGATAGTCTCTTTCTCCGGATTTGGGGCAGCCTGCTGCTCCGGCAGCGCAAGATCCTTGAGCCGGTAGGGCGAGATGGCGACAATGGTCTTGTCCCACTCGTCCGGCTCGCGACGACGCGTCTTGAAACCGGAAAGAAGTTTAGAAATATCGT
>DONB01000112.1:26038-26293 GCA_003510325.1 Thiobacillus sp.
TATTCGCCGCTGACCTGGTAGGCATAGGTCGGCGCGCCATACGCGTCCTTGATGCGGCGAATGACATCGAGGTACGGCATGCCCGGCTTGACCATAACCATGTCGGCGCCTTCCTGCAGGTCCATCCCGACCTCCCAAAGCGCTTCGTCGCTGTCGGTTCCGCCGCCAACCTGGGCAAGGGCAACAAATTGACCTACCAGATGGATCCGGCCAACAGCGACGAAGCGCTTTGGGAGGGCGGGATGGACCTGCAGG
>DONB01000147.1:0-507 GCA_003510325.1 Thiobacillus sp.
TACCCCCGGCCAACGGACCTCAGCCCATAGAAGGTTCAACCATCAAAAGAGCTTCACGCCAATCCACCGACTGGATTGCCTCGCTGCACGCGCAACGACGGGGCATATGTAGCATGGCTGGTCTTAAGCCCCCGCTGCTTCCAGCGCCTCTATCTCCCCCGACAACTCCAGCCACTCCCCCTCTTCAATCGCCAGCTCGTCAATAACGTGCTGAAGCTGCTTGCCGGTTTCAGTTATCTCATCGACTGAAAGCGTCCCGCCCAAGCGTGCTTCGAAAGCAGTCTTTTCCGCCTGCAGCGCAGCCATGCTTTTGTCGAGCTTCTCCAGTTTCTGCTTCAGCGACTTGATCCTGCCCGACGACGCCGGCTTCTTCGCCGCAACCGGCGCAGGCTCGGCCTTGACCACCGGCGCGCTAGCCACCTTACCGGCTTCCTTCAGGCTTTCGCGCAGCCGCTTGCCCTCCTCCAGCAGATAGCGCTGGTAATCGTCCAGATCGCCGTCGAACGG
>DONB01000147.1:524-4188 GCA_003510325.1 Thiobacillus sp.
GCGCCTTTTCGCCGCCGCTCATGGTGCCGACGGCCTGCTTGACCATGTCGCCGCTGAAGTTGAAAGTGCCGAGGAAATTGCGCAAGTCCTGCTCGCGGCTGCTGAACTGGCCGGCGCCGCCGTTGGCGATGGTGTCGCGGGCGAGCCGGATCATGTGTTCCAGCGGGGTGTCTGCGGGGCGCAGCACGTCGAGTTCCTGCTGCGCGAAATAGCCGATGTTGAGGCCCTTGCCTTCGGTGACGGCGCCGGCCACCACCGGCAGCGTGCGGGCGACGGTCTTCACCAGCGTCGATTTGCCCTGGCCGTTGGCGCCGAGGATGCCGATGCGCTGCCCGGCAAACACGGATTTGCTGACGTGCTGCACGATCACCGTCGGCGGCGTGCCTGGCGGCGCATCCGCAGGCGGCGGGTAGCCGAAGCTGGCGTCGTCGATCGTCAGCATCGGATTGGGCAGGTTGAGCGGCTCCTTGAACTCGAAGGTGAAGTCCGCGCTCGCCAGCATCGGCGCCAGTTTTTCCATGCGGTCGAGCGCCTTGACCCGGCTTTGCGCCTGTTTGGCCTTGCTGGCCTTGGCCTTGAAGCGGTTGATGAACTCTTGCAGGTGGGCGATCTTGTCCTGCTGGCGGGCGTAGGCCGCCTGCTGCAGCGCCATCTGCTCGGCGCGCATGTCCTCGAAGGTGCTGTAGTTGCCGCCGTAGCGGGTGAGCTGGCCGTTTTCGATATGGATGGTGACGTTGGTCACCGCATCGAGAAATTCGCGGTCGTGGCTGATCACCAGCATGGTCCCGGGGTATTTCTTCAGCCAGGCTTCCAGCCACACCAGCGCATCCAGATCCAGGTGGTTGGTCGGTTCGTCGAGCAGCAGCAGGTCGGACGGGCACATCAGTGCGCGGGCCAACTGCAGCCTCATGCGCCAGCCGCCTGAGAAGCTGTTGACCGGCTGGTTCAACTCGCGCACCTGGAAACCCAGTCCCAGGATCAGCGCCTGCGCGCGCGACTGCGCATCGTGCGCGCCGGCGTCGTGCAGGGCCATGTAGGCGTGCGCCATGCGCTCGCCGTCGTCGGTGGCCTCGGCGGCATCGACTTCGGCCTGCGCTTCGGCCAACTGGGTGTCGCCGGCGATGACGAAATCGGTGGCGGACGCATCCGTCTCCGGCATGTCCTGCGCCACCTGCGCCATGCGCCACTGCGACGGCATCGAAAAGTCGCCCTTGTCTTCGTGCAGAGTGCCGTTGATGAGCGCGAACAGACTGGACTTGCCGGCGCCGTTGCGACCGACCAGGCCGACCTTTTCTCCGGGGTTGATCGACACCGAGGCGTTGTCGAGCAGGACCTTGGCGCTGCGCCGAAGGCTGAGATTCTTGAGGATGATCATGCAGAAGATGCGGCGCGCAGGACGCGCACCGCTTGAATCGAAAGCCGGATTCTACCCTGTCGCAGTCGCTCGTCTGTTCTGGCTGTCGACTGTTTGCCTCTTCGACACGGGATGACGGTTTTCCGTCAAACCGATTGCGGCCCCGCACTGTTAGCCCCAGGCAGGAATTTCCACAAGCTTGTTTTATTGGGAGTTTTTTGTACCAGCCCGACGGCGGCCGGGGTGGCACAGGCGTTGCAAGTAATCAGGCAAGCACCCCCCCAGGAGATCATCATGAAACTGCAACTCGGCCAAAACCAACTGGTTCTCGAACTCAGCTCGTCCCCCTTCGCCTGGTTCCACGGCCAGACCGAACGCATGAGCCTCACCAGCCTGTCGCTGATGTTCGTGCAGTTCTCCCTGTTCGCCCGCCAGCCGGCTGCCTGATGCAAGTAGGTCGAGCCACCAGCGTGAGCCTCAGTCTGTCCCGCTCGCCGCTGGGATTCTTCAGCGGCAGCACCTGCCGCATGTCGATGTTCAGCCTGACGCTGCTGTTCATCGAATTTCGGGTGTTGCGGCGCATCCCTGCTCAGTGCGCCTGACCCCTAGCGGGGAATCTCCAGTACGGCCTCCAGGCCACCTGTCGCTCGATTCCTGAGCGTCACCTTCCAGCCGTTTGATTCCGCCAGCTGGCGCACGATCGCCAGCCCCAGCCCGGTTCCACCCGTGGCCTGCGAGCGCGAAGCCTCCAGCCGGTAAAACGGCCTGAACACTTTTTCCAGCTGATCGTCCGGAATGCCCGTGCCGGCATCGCTCACGATCACCCTCGCCTGCCTGTCCGAACATTCCAGCACCAGGTCGACCGGCATGTCGCCGCCGTAGCGCTGGGCGTTCTGGATCAGATTGGCGACGATTTGCCGCACCGCCAGGCGGCTGGCGTCGATCTCGCACGGAACGGCGCCCGGCCACGACAGCCCCGCATCGGCCGCCACCTCTTCCAGCAAAACCGCCAGATCGAAACGCTGCTTCGACTCGGTCTGCGTGGTGCGCGCCAGTTCCAGGTAACCGGTGATCAGCTTGTTCATGTCGGCCAGATCGGCGGTTGCGCGATCGATGCGCGCCGGACTGGGCGCGTCGCGCAGCATTTCGAGATTGAGCTGCAGGCGCGTCATCGGCGTGCGCAGGTCATGCGAGATGCCTGCCAGCAAGGTGGTACGGTTGTCCAGCAGCTCGCGCACTTCGGTCGCCATGGTATTGAAGCGGCGCGCCAGCTCGGCCAGTTCGGCCGGTCCCGTTTCCGGCAGGGGATCGGGCAACTGGCCCGCACCCACCTGGCTGGCCGCGTGCGCCGCCCGCGCCAGCGGCACCGTGATGCGGCGCACCAGAAGCAGGGCGGTCAGCAGGCTGAGAAATGCCCCCAGCGCGATCACGGCAATGGCCGCCAACGGCGGCTTGACGGCATAGCGGTTGGGGAAGAATCCGACGCGCAGGTCGTGCCCGCCCACTGGAAGTTCGAGCCACGCCGCCGCCGACTTCGGCACCCCGCGCAACACGACCGGCTCGCCCACCCGGCGGCTGAGCGCAGCCTCGATCTGGGGACGGAACGCAAAATCCGGCGCATCCGCAGTGGCACCGACGTCTATCGTCGTCAGCCGCAGCCCGTGACGCCGGGCCAGTTCGCGTTCGAACGCGGCGCGCGTCTCGGGCGGCAATTCCACCCAGGTCTGCGCCGACAACACGATCAGCCCGGCCAGATCGTCGGCCGAGCGCTCCGCCACCGGCACGATCAGGGTGCGGGTCACCACCCAGAACGCCGCCGCCTGAAACACGATGAAAGCCAGCGCCAGCGTCAGCGCAGTGCGGGCAAACAGCGAGCCGGGGGTGCGTTCCATGGCCAGGGGTTCAGCCCTTGCCCTGCGGTACGAACAGATAGCCCTGTCCGCGCTGGGTGCGGATATAGGNNTGGCGGGGTCCTCCTCGATTTTCTTGCGCAGCCGGTTCACCCGCACGTCGATGCTGCGGTCGAACGGATCACGCTCGAAGCCGCGCAGCTGATCCATCAGCCAGTCGCGCGACAGCGCGCGGTTGGCGTGGGTGACGAAAATTTCCAGCAATTCGTATTCGCCGCTGGTGAGCGTGATTTCAGCGCCGTCGCGGCTGAGGACGCGGGCATCGAGGTTGACGCTGAACGGACCGAAATGCACCAAGCGGGCGGTGTCGTCCGTCGCAGTCGCGGCCGCCCCGCCCTGCCGCCGCATCACCGCACGAATGCGCGCCAGCAATTCACGTGGGTTGAACGGCTTGGGCAGG
>DONB01000033.1 GCA_003510325.1 Thiobacillus sp.
ATCTGCGCGGTGCCGATCTGCGCGATGCCGATCTGGTGGTGGTGATGCAGGAGAACCGCATTCTGTCGAACTACCCCTTGCTGCTGGGCCGGTTGTGGTCGCCGCGCCGGGTGGCGTACTGGGGGCATGGGGTGAACTTCCAGAGCGATGCCCCGGGCGGCTTGCGCGAGAAGTGGAAGCAGATGATGCTGGCGCGGGTGGACTGGTGGTTTGCCTATACCGAGATGACGGCGGAGATCGTGCGCCGTGCGGGCTATCCGCAGGAACGCATCACCTGCCTCGACAACGCGATCGACAACGAGGCGTTCGAGCGCGACCTGGCGGGCGTGACGGATGCGCAGCTGCAGGCGATGCGCTTGGAGATCGATGCGGCGGAGGGGGCGCCGGTGGGGCTGTTCTGTGGCTCGCTTTATCCGGACAAGCGCCTGGACTACATGATCGAGGCGGCCGATCGCATCCATGCGGCGCTGCCGGCTTTCAGGCTGGTGGTGATCGGCGATGGCCCGAGTGCGGGCGAGATCCGCGCGGCGATGGAAACGCGGCCCTGGCTGAAGTGGCTGGGAGTGCGCAAGGGCCTGGAAAAGGCTGCCTGGTTCGGGCTGGCTGACGCGGTGGTCAACCCCGGGGCGGTGGGGCTGCATGTGTTGGATTCGTTCTGCTCGGGCACGCCGATGATGACGACGGCGGAAGCCCGCCATGGCCCGGAGATCGCCTATCTGCAGGATGGGGTGAATGGGCTGGTGGTGCACGGCGGGACAGATCGTTATGCGGAAGCGGTGATTGCGCTGTTCAACGACCGCGCGAAGCTGGATGCAATCAAGCAGGCGGCGTTGCGCGATGCGCGGCATTACACGCTGGACAATATGGTGGAGCGGTTTGCGGACGGGATCGCGCGGTGCGTGGCGATGCCTCGGAAATAGATTCAAGAAGCAAGATTCAAGAAGCAAGATTCAAGATTCAAGATTCAAGNNGCGCTGTCGTGGGACGCCGCGATGGCGCGCCTGCTCGGCTGGGCGCATGCGCACGAAAGCCGCTACGTGACGATCTGCAATGTGCACGTGGTGGTGAGTGCGTCGCGTGATGCGGCGTATCGCGACATCATCAACGGTTCGGACATGGCGACGCCGGACGGCGCGCCGGTGGCGTGGATGCTGCGGCGGCAAGGGTTTGCCGGGCAGCCGCGCATCAGCGGGCCGGATCTGATGTGGGCGCTGTGCGAGCGTGCGGCGAAAGAGAATCTGCCGGTGTATTGCTACGGCAGCACGCCGGCGACGCTGGGGCTGCTGGAAGAGCGGCTGCGCGCGGCGTTTCCGGCTTTGCGCATCACGATGGAGTCGCCGCCCTTCCGCGCGCTGACGCCGGAGGAGGATGCGGCGGCGGTGGAGCGGATCAACGCCAGCGGCGCGGGCATCGTGTTCGTGGGCCTGGGCTGCCCCAAGCAGGAGCGCTGGATGTCCGAGCATCGCGGCCGCGATGCCCTCGATGAAAGCCCCTTGCGGGTCAAGGCGGTGATGATCGGGGTGGGCGCGGCCTTCGATTTCCACGCCGGCACGGTGCAGCGCGCGCCGGCCTGGATGCGCGACAACGGACTGGAATGGCTGCACCGTCTGCTCTCCGAGCCGGGGCGGTTGTGGAAGCGCTATCTGGTGACGAATACGCTGTTCATTCTGGGCGCGGCGCGGCAGTTGCTCTGGAAGTGAGATGCAAGATTCAAGGGGCAAGGTTCTTGGCTGAGGCTGCGAAAAAACCAGGGGAGAGGCAATGAAGGTTCTGTTGACCGGCGGCGCCGGCTATATCGGGTCGCACACCGCAGTGGAATGCCTGGCGGCGGGGNNGGTGTTCGACAATCTGTCGAACAGCAGCGTGACCTCGCTCGACAGGGTGGCGCAGATCACCGGACGACCCGTTACCTTCGTCGAGGGTGACATTCGCGACCGTGCGGCGCTGCGGCAGCTGTTCGCCGACTTCGAGCTCGATGCGGTGGTGCATTTCGCCGGGCTGAAAGCGGTGGGCGAGTCGGTGGAAAAGCCGATCCTGTATTACGACAACAACATCGGCGGCAGCATCGCACTGTTCGAGACGATGGCCGAGGCGGGCGTGAAGGCGGTGGTGTTCTCGTCGTCGGCCACGGTGTACGGCGATCCGGCGACGGTGCCGATCACCGAGGATTTTCCGCTGTCTGCAACCAATCCCTATGGCCGCTCCAAGCTCTTCATCGAGGAAATGCTGCGCGACATCGCGCTGGCGGATGCGGGCTGGAAGGTTGCGCTCCTGCGTTATTTCAATCCGGTGGGGGCGCATGAGTCGGGGCTGATCGGCGAGGACCCGCGCGGCATTCCCAACAACCTGATGCCCTACGTGGCGCAGGTGGCGGTGGGCCGCCGGCCGCATCTCAACGTGTTCGGCGGCGACTACCCGACGCCGGACGGCACCGGGGTGCGCGACTACATCCACGTGGTCGACCTGGCGCGCGGGCATGTGGCGGCGCTGAACAGGCTGCAGCAGCTGGGCGGGGTGCAGACTTGGAACCTGGGCACCGGGCGCGGAGTGAGCGTGCTCGACATGGTGCGCGCGTTCGAAGCGGCCAGCGGCAAGCCGGTGCCGTATCAGATCGTGGCGCGCCGCGCCGGCGACGTCGCGCAATGCTGGGCTGACCCGGCGCGTGCGGCGCAGGAACTGGGCTGGCGCGCGGAATACGACCTGCGGCGGATGTGTGCGGATGCCTGGCGCTGGCAGTCGGGGAATCCGGAGGGGTACGCCTGAAAGGCAGATTCAAGTTGCAAGTTACAAGATTCAAGGTGGTCGTGGCCGGGCATAAAGCCGCTCGCTACTCCTGAGCCTTGAATCTTGTAACTTGAATCTTGAATCTTTAGTTCGAAGGCCGCTTGCCGAATAGCCCGCGTCCGCGGAAATACTGCACGCTGAGCCAGCCGCCGAACAGCCCGCCCAGATGGGCGAAGTGGGCGACGCCGGCGGTGGTGCCGGTGACCCCCAGGAACAGTTCGACGGCGCCGTAGCCGAGCACGAAGGTGCGGGCCGGGATGCGGATGAACGGCAGGAAGATGATGCTGATGATCCGGTTGGGGAAGTACAGCGCAAAGGCCAGCAGCAGGCCGAACACGCCGCCCGATGCGCCGATGACGGGGCCGCTGGCGTGCAGGAAATAGCCGCTGACGGCGATCTGCGTCATGGCGGCGACGACGACGCTGATCAGGTAGGTCAGCAGGTAGCGCAGGTCGTCCCAGCGTTTTTCCAGCGCGGCGCCGAACATCCAGATGGCGACCATGTTGAAGACCAGATGCAGCAGCGAGCCGTGCAGAAAGCTGTAGGTGACCAGCTGCCAGACATGAAACGCCCCTCCCGATCCCGGCGGCCACAGGCCGAACACGCGCACGATGTCCGGCCCGGTGGCCACAGCCAGCGCATAGACCAGGACGTTCAGCAGGATGAGGGAATAGGTGATCGGCGGCATGAAAGGCAGTTTCAAGTTTCAAGACGCAAGTTGCAAGTAAATCGTGGCCTGCATGCAGCCGCCTGCCCCCTCGAGCCTTGCCTCTTGCCTCTTGAATCTTGAATCTTGTAACTTGTAACTTGTANNGTAACTTGTAACTTGTAACTTGAACCTCGCATAAGCCGAACGGGTCAGCTCCGGAGGCCGGCCACGACATCGGCCTATCATGTTCGGTCGGTAGGCTCGGCGTTCCTTTCCTTTAATGATCCGGAGCGCTGAAATGAAGAAACAAACCCTGGGCATGCTGGCTGCAGCGGTGCTGATGACCTTGGGCACGCATGCCGCGGCGGATGGCGGGCGGCATGGCTCGGCCTCGTTTGCGCTGATCGGCGACGCGCCCTACGGCACCTCGGTCGAGACGAAATTCGATCAGGTGATTTCGAACATCAACGCGGCGCCGCATGTGCGTTTCGTCGTGCACACGGGGGACGTCAAGGCCGGCAGCGAGCGCTGCGACGACGCGCTGCTGCAGAAGCGCTTCAACCAGTTCCAGAGCTTCCGCGACGGGGTGGTGGTAACCCCGGGCGACAACGACTGGACGGACTGCCATCGCACCAATAACGGCAACTATCTGCCGACCGAGCGTCTGGCCAAGTTTCGCGAGATCTTCTACCCGATCGCCGGCATGACGTCGGGCCAGCATCGCTTTCCCGTGCGCACGCAGGCGGCCATGGCGGGCTTCGAGGACTACGTCGAGAACATGATGTGGGGCTTCAACGGCGCGATGATGGCGACGGTGCACGTGGTGGGCAGCAACAACGGCCTCGACCCGTGGATCCAGATCGACCCGACCGACAGCTACGATGCGCCGCGCCCCGACCGCCTCGCCGAAGTGCAGGCCCGCGAAGCGGCTGCGCTGGCCTGGGTCGACGAGGGGTTCGCCCAAGCTGCCGCGCGCAAGTCGGCCGGCGTGATGATCGCGATGCAGGCCAACCCCAGGTTCGACCTGCCGGCTACCGACGCGGAGCGCCAGGGCTTCAACAAGGTGCTCGAGCGCATCACGCAACAGGCGATCGCGTTCGGCAAGCCGGTGCTGCTGGCCCATGGCGACAGCCATTACTTCCGCGTCGACAAGCCGCTCGCCGGGCCGGTGCAGCCGTCGGGCAGCCAGATGCTGGAGAACGTGACGCGCGTGGAGAACTTCGGCGCGCAGAACGTCCACTGGGTCGAAGTGTTCGTCAATCCGCGCGATCCGAACGTGTTCCGCGTCGAGCCGCGGATCGTGAAGGCCAATCTGTTCGCACGCTGAACGGGCTCGCCGGCGCTGCCGGCAGGTTGAATGATGAGGATGGGGGACAGGGTCGAGCCCTGCGGTCGCATCGCACTGCAAACACGCACGGCGTGCAATACGCCTGCTCATACTGATGCGACGCTGGAATTGAGCGCTGTCCTCCCCACTCCTTTGCGGGGACGGGGGAGGCTGCTGGTTTGCCTGCTGCATCGGAATGCGCGCACCGTGCAACAAAGCTGCGCACGCCAATGGCAGGAGGCGGAGGGTGGCGGGCCTGGGGCTGGTCGGCGCGGCACGCTGCAACCGGCAGCGCGCGTAGCGCCTCAGCCTGCCGGCTCCCAGTGCTGCAGCTTCAGCTGCAGCGTCTGCTGTCCATTGAATTCGTTCGGCATCAGCGCATAGACGGCGCGGATGCGCTCCGGTAGCGGGTCGGGGTGGAAGAAGCGCATGGCCTCGAACGCGGCGCCTGCGCGCGCGAGTTTCAGTTTCAGATGCTTTTCGCCGACGACGCGCTGCGCCAGGACGTCGAAGGTGGCGGTGAACAGCGGGGCGGGGAAGCCCTGTCCCCAGACCGCGTGGTCGAGCTGCTCGGCGAGGGCGTAGCTGTGGTCGACGGGGTCGAGTTCGCCGTCGGTTTCGATCACGCCTTCGAGGTCGGCCGGGTCGATCAGCTCGCGCACCACGGCTTCGAAGGCCCGGCCGAATTCGTCGTGGCGGTCGGCGGGCAGGCTGAGGCCGGCCGCCATGGCGTGGCCGCCGAATTTGAGGATGAGGCCGGGATGGCGCTTGTCGACGAGGTCGAGCGCGTCGCGCAGGTGCAGGCCGGGGATCGATCGGCCAGAGCCCTTGAGCTCGCCGCTGTCGCTGCGCGCCAGCACGATGGTGGGGCGGTGGAACTTGTCTTTCAGCCGCGAAGCGAGGATGCCGATGACGCCGATGTGCCAGCCGGGCTGGTAGGCGGTGAGGCTGTAGCTGTCGCTGGCGTCGAAGCTGGCCAGGATGGCGAGCGCTTCGTCCAGCATGTCGCCTTTGACGTCGCGGCGGGCGCGGTTGAGCGTGTCGAGCTGCTGCGCCAGCCGCTGCGCGGTGGCGGGCTCGTCGGCCAGCAGGCATTCGATGCCGAGCGCCATGTCGTCGATGCGGCCGGCGGCATTGAGCCGCGGGCCGAGCATGAAGCCGAGGTCGAATACGGTGGCGCGCGCGGCAA
>DONB01000113.1 GCA_003510325.1 Thiobacillus sp.
GTGCTGGCGCGCTGGGGCGGCGACGAATTCGTGGTGCTGTTGCCCTTCCCCAGCAGCGCGGAAATCGTGCGCAAGATCGCCAGCGAGTTGATGAGCAGACTGCAGCTGGAACTGGAGAAGCAATACAGCGACACCTTCGTCACGCTGAGCATCGGCATTGCGGTCTATCCCGACGATGCGGACACCGGCGAGGCGCTGCTGGTGCAGGCGGACAAGGCGCTGTTCTACGCCAAGGCCCAGGGACGCAACAACATCCAGATGTTCGGCGACATGCATCAGCACGCGCCGGGATTCGAGGATGCGGACATGACCTCGCGCTTCGTCGCCGCTGTCAAGCAGAACCAGCTGCAGGTGTATTACCAGCCGGTGATGGATTCCGGCGATCATGGACGCATCGTCGGCGTCGAGGCGCTGGCCCGCTGGCACGACGACAAATACGGCTGGGTCAGCCCGACCACCTTCATTCCGCTGGCCGAGAACATCGGGCTCATCAACGAAGTGGGCCGCCAGGTGCTGGAGCAGGCCCTGGACCACTTCAGCCAGTGCAGCGGGGTGTGCGCGGACCTCAAACTGGCGGTGAACGTGTCGAAGCGCCAGCTGATGTCGGTGGATTTCTATCCTGCGCTGATGGAAACGGTCCGGCGCTACGGCGTCCGCCCGGGGCAAATCAAGCTGGAAATCACCGAAAGCATCGCGCTGGAAGGCATCGAGCGGGCCAAGGTCTATCTGCAGCGGCTCTCGGACGCGGGCTTCACGCTGTCGCTGGACGATTTCGGCACCGGATTCTCGTCCCTGTCCCACGTGCATGAACTGCCGTTCGACGAGATCAAGATCGACATTTCCTTCGTGCGCCGCATCAAGACGCCGGAAGGCCGGGTCCTGGTCAAGACGATCGCGGACATGGGCCATGCCATGCAGCTGTCGCTCGTGGCGGAGGGCGTCGAAGACCAGGAAAGCGCGGCGATCCTGCTGGAAATGGGCGTCGGCATGCTGCAGGGCTACCACTTCAGCCATCCCATGCCGAAAGAGGACTGCGCCGGGTTCATCGCCGGGCTGGGCACGCCCCGGCTCGTCACGGCCGGCGCCGCCTGAGCGCGTCTACCCTGCCCTGTCCTTCACAGGCCGACGACCTGCGCATGCAGGCCATGTTCCTGGAACGTGTGGAGCAGGCTCGCCGCCCGCGTGGCCTCAGAATCGTAGACCACCATGATCATGTGGGCGTTGTCCGGGTTGTGCCCCACCGAAACCACCCCCGCGTCCCCGCGCACCTCGTCTTCAAGCAGGTGCAGCGCGTCGTCATCCAGCGTTTCCTGCAGATGCAGCACTACTTCGTTCAGATTCGAGCTCATCATGGCCTCCTTGAAACCAGGAATGATGTCTACTCTTTATAGCCCCTGAAATGCGAACGGGGCAGACGCCCCGTTTCATTTGAAAAGCCTACGTTCGGATCGGCCGGCAGCTCATGCGCACAGCAGGCTGATTCAGGAAATCCTGACTTCCGTTCCCACCTCCACCCGATCGAACAGGTCCGCCACATCCGCATTTTTCATGCGGATGCAGCCGTGCGACGCCGGCGTGCCGATCTTGTGCTCTTCGTGGGTGCCGTGGATGTAGATGTAGCGCGCATGGGTGTCGACCGTGCCGCCCTTGTTCCGGCCCGGCTCCAGCCCGTCCAGCCACAAGATGCGGGTCAGGATCCAGTCGCGGCCGGGATTCTCGGCGTCGAGCTCGGGGGTCCAGATTTCGCCCGTCGGCTCGCGCGACTTGAAGGCCGCGCACAGCGGCGCCCCGGCGCCGATCTTCTCCGCGATGCGGTGGCGGCCGCGCGGCGTGCAGTAGCTGCCATTCTGCTCCCCTGCCCCGTTGGCTGCGGTGGAAACCGGATACTGGCGGATCAGCAGGTCGCCGTCCGGATAAGGCTCCCACAGATACAACTGCTGCAGGCGCATGTCCACATCGATCACCAGCTCGCTCATTGCACCGCCTCCTTCTTCTGCTGCCGGCGCGATTCGAAAAAGCCCGAGATCATCGCCGCGCATTCGTCCGCCAGCACCCCGCCGGAAATCTCGCAATGGTAGTTGAGGCGCGGCTCGGCAAACACGTCGATGATGCTGCCGTGCGCGCCGGTCTTGTATTCCTTCGCGCCATACAACACCCGCGCCACCCGCGCATGCAGGATCGCCCCCGCGCACATCACGCACGGCTCCATCGTCANNGCGCCGTCGGATCATGGCTGGAAATCGGCTGGTTATAGCCGCGGCCGACGATTTCGCCGCCGCACACCACCAGCGCCCCCACCGGCACCTCGCCCGCGTCCCAGCCCTGGCGAGCCAGCTCCAGCGCGGCGCGCATGTAATCCTCGTCCGTCATCAGCGATCCAGCGGGCTCGTCACCCCGCGCCCGCCTTTGTTCAATACATGGGTATAAATCATTGTGGTCGAAACATCTGAATGTCCAAGCAGTTCCTGCACCGTGCGAATGTCATAGCCGGCTTCCAGTAAATGCGTGGCGAATGAATGGCGCAGCGTATGCGGCGTAACCAGCTTGATCAGCCCAGCCTGCCCAGCCGCACGTTTCACCGCACGCTGCACCCGCTTGTCGTCCACATGATGCCTGCGCACCGCACCTGAACGCGGATCAACAGAAAATCCCGCTGCCGGAAACACATACTGCCAAGCCAGTGCCTTCGGCGCATTGGGATACTTCGCAGCCAAAGCATCCGGTAACCACACTTCACCCCGGTTCACCGCCAAATCCTGCGCATGCTGGCCTTTCACGAACTCCATCTGCGCACGCAAGCGAACAGCCAGGCTGTCTGGCAACATCGTTACCCTGTCCTTGTTGCCCTTGCCCTCCCTCACCACGATTTCACGTCGCGAGAACTCCACATCCTTCATCCGCAGCCGCAGACATTCCAGCAAGCGCATCCCGGTTCCGTACAGCAAGCGCACGATCAGATCCATCAGTGGATCATCCAGATAGTTAAATAGCAGCTTCACCTCATCGGCCGTCAGCACCGTAGGCAGTCGAACGGGTTTTTTGGCCCGCGTCACTTCATCCAGCCAGGGAAACTCCAACCCCAACACATCCTTATACAAAAACAGCAGCGCAGACAGCGCTTGAGTCTGCGTGGAGGCGCTCACGTTTCGCTGAACGGCTAAAGAGGTTAAAAAGGACTCCAGCTCCGGTTTCCCCATCTCGGCTGGGTGCCGTTTGCCGTGAAAAATAATGTATCGTTTGATCCAGCCGACATAAGCCTGCTCAGTTCGCAGGCTGTAATGCTTCAAACGAAGACGATCACGCACCTGATCAAGCAGCTTGGGTGGCGTAGCAGCACTTATTTCTACAGGCTCGGCAGTATCGGACATGTTCTATCTTGTCGGACAAAGTGGCTTATATGAATCAACAGCTTATCACCCAACCCAAGATTATCCGACATGTCCAATAATCTTTTATTCCGTCACGTGACGGCTATTTAACGTTAGGCACTGTGTATGTCTTCCGGGCATCCGTCAGCATCGTCAATAATCCACACCTCATCCGGCTCATTCCCGGTGTGCAATCCACCGATTGCAACATCACGGCTCCCGGCTTCCGCAATGGCTTCTTCCAGCGTGGCGGCTTCCACTTCCGTGTATGCGCTCACTGTTACTTTGCAGGACAAGTTAAAAATCGGCATTTCAATATCCTTTGGTTGTCCGAGCCCAACCCGGCGCTCAAGCGGGACCGGCTGAAGCCGGCCCCTTAGCTATGCGTTAGGCTCCCAATATCGCCCGTAGCACGTGTTTCCAGTCGGCACGTACCGTTGCGTTGAAGTAAGCCTGTTCCAGTTCTTCCCTTGAGGGTAGTTTGGTCTGTTGCACTCCTGCCATTCTGGGTCGTTGCCAATCATGTGTTTGCAATTGCTGCAATCGCGGATTCTCTCGCCTAACCCGGCATCCGAGCGGGACGCTCCGCCAGCAGCTTCGTTCTTTTCAATCGTCATCAGTCGCGCCCCTCAATTTAGCGTTAAGCTCAGATAGCCATGCA
>DONB01000121.1:0-280 GCA_003510325.1 Thiobacillus sp.
GAGCCGCAGTCGACGCACCAGTGCACCGGCTTGGCGCCCTGATACAGGTAGCCTGCCTGCTGGATCTGCCCCAAGACGCGCAACTGCTCGGCCTCGAACTGGAAATCCATCGTGCGGTAGGGGTGGTCCCAGTCGCCCAGCACGCCGAGGCGGATGAAATCGGCCTTCTGCCGCTCGATCTGTTCGGCAGCGTAGGCGCGGCACAGCTCGCGGAATTTCGACGGGGGAATGTCCTTGCCGTGGGTCTTTTCCACCTGCAGCTCGATCGGCAGGCCGTGGC
>DONB01000121.1:287-7389 GCA_003510325.1 Thiobacillus sp.
TCACCCAGCCGGGTTCGCGCTTGGCGAGGTCGCCGCGCATCGGGAAGGGGGTGTCGGGCAGGTTGAGCGTGTTCTTGTAGTCAGGCATGACGTTGCTTCAGGAAGGTTTTGGCATTGTCGACGTCGCGGCGGATCTGCGCCACCAGACTGTCGAGGTCGGGATATTTTTCTTCATCGCGCAGCTTGTGCAGGAAATCCACACGCACGCGACGGCCGTAGATCTCGGCCTTGAAATCGAACAGGTGCACTTCGAGCACGGGCACCGCATCTGCACCCTTCACCGTGGGCCGCTTGCCCAGGCTTGCCACCCCTTGCAGCGGTGCGCCGTTGAGGCCGCATACCTCGACCGCAAAAATGCCCATCAGCGGCGGACGGTTGTGCTTGAGCTGAATGTTGGCGGTGGGAAAGCCGATGTCGCGTCCCAGCTTGTCACCGTGCACCACCCGTCCCGAGATGCTGTAGGGCCGACCCAGGAGGCGCGCGGTNNCCGGCGGCGAGCGCCTGGCGCACCGCAGTGGACGAGGACCGCTCGCCGGCGACCTCGACCGTGGGCAGGGATTCGGCGTCGAAGCCGAGCGATTCGCCGGCCTGCTTGAGCAAGGCAAAATCGCCCGCACGCTTGGCGCCATAGCGGAAATCGTCGCCTACCAGCACATAACGCGCCTGCAGCGTCGTGCCCAGCACCTGCTCGATGAAGGCTTCGGGCGACAGCGCCGAAAACGTACGGTCGAAACGGAACACGTGGAACCGGTCGATCCCCATCCGCTGCAGGCATTCGGCCTTTTCGCGCAGGCTCGACAGCCGCGCCGGCGCCTGTTCGGGCACGAAGAACTNNCGGCTCGAAGCTCAGCACGCAGCTCGGCAGGCCGCGTGTCCGCGCCACGTCCTGCAGACGCGCGAGCATGGCCTGGTGCCCCAGGTGCAGGCCGTCGAAATTGCCGATGGTGACCGCGTGGGGCGCGCCGAGTGGACGAAAACCGTGGGTGATGCGCATGGATTGATGCGTATGGCGGCGCTGACGCCGCGAAAAAGGCTTAATTCTAGCCGATTCAGCAACAGGTCGATAAAAGGCTCCACGGGGCCGTGACGCGGCTTTCCGGGATGGGCTGCGCGAAACAGCGCGCTGCGAAGGGCCATCCCTTCGCAAGCGATGTGACAAAGCAGGCCGCCCGGAAAGCCATGTCCCTTCGGGTTCCCGGAGAGCCCTTTATCAGCCTGCCAATTATTCCGCCGCGCGGCGGGCGAACTGGCGCGGCCGGAAGCCCATCAGGCCGAGGCCGGCGAAATACAGCACAATGCCGCCGCCGACCAGCAGCGACAGCCGGATCACGCGGTCGAGGAAGCCGGCCGCCAGCCACCACTGCGCGTCGCCCATGGCGTAGAAGAGCATCGCCGCCATCAGCGACACCGCCAGCACCACGCGCAGAAAATAGCCGGTCCAGCCCGGCTGCGGCTGGTAAATCCGGTGTTTCTTCAGCAGATGCAGCAGCAGGCCGGCGTTGAGGCAGGCCGCCAGGCCGATCGACAGCGCAAGGCCCGCATGCCCCAGCGGGATGATGAAGGCGAGGTTCATCAGCTGGGTGGCGACGAGGGTGACGATTGCGATCTTGACCGGGGTGCGGATGTTCTGCCGCGCGTAGAAGCCGGGCGCCAGCACCTTGACCAGAATCAAACCGACCAGTCCCAGGCTGTAGGCGACCAGCGCGCGCTGGGTCATCGTCACGTCAATCTCGGTAAACGCGCCGTAATGAAACAGCGTGCTGATCAGCGGTACCGCCAGCACAGCCAGCGCGGCGGCGGCCGGCAGCGCGAGCAGCAGGGTCAGCCGCAGCCCCCAATCGAGCAGCTTCGAATAATCGCCCGGATTGTCGTCGGCATAGTGTTTGGCCAGGCTGGGCAAGAGGATGGTGCCGAGCGCCACCCCCAGCATGCCGGCGGGAAACTCCATCAGACGGTCGGCGTAATAGAGCCACGACACGCTGCCGGTGGCGAGAAAGGAGGCGAAGATGGTGTTGATCAGCAAGCTGATCTGCGCGACCGAGACGCCCAGCGTGGCGGGCGCCATCAATTTCAGCACGCGCTTGAGGCCGGGATCGTCGAAGCGCCGGGTCGGCCGCGGCAGCATGCGGATTTTCAGCAGGTGCGGAAGCATCCATGCCAGTTGCAGCACCCCGCCGAGCGCCACGCCCCAGCCCAGCGCCAGCACCGGCGGGTCGAAATAGGGCGCCAGCCACAGCGTGGCGGCGATCATGGCGACGTTGAGCAGCACCGGCGCGAACGCCGGCACCGAAAACTTGCTGTGGGTGTTGAGGATGCCCGCTGCCAGCGCCACCAGCGAGATGAAGATGATGTAGGGGAAGATGATGCGCAAGAGCGTCACGGTGAGCGCGAACTTGTCCGGATCGGCGCGGAAGCCGGGTGCGCTCACATAGGCCACCCACGGCGCGCCCACCACGCCCAGCAGGGCGACCCCGACCAGTGCCAGCGTCAGCACGGTGCCAACCTGGTTGACCAGGGTCTGGGTGGCGTCGTGGCCGCGACGGTTCTTGTACTCGGCCAGAATCGGTACGAAGGCCTGCGAGAACGCGCCCTCGGCGAACAGGCGCCGCAGCAGGTTGGGGATCTTGAAGGCGACGAAGAAGGCGTCGGTCAGCATGCCGGCACCGAACACGCGGGCGATGATGGCGTCGCGCACGAACCCGAGGATGCGGGAGAGCAGGGTCATGCTGCTGACCGCAGCGAGGGCTTTGAGGAGATTCATGGGCGGCGGCGTTTTGCGCGCATTGTGCGGGCCGGGCGCGCCGACTGCAACAGCGTACAAAACACTTGATTTGGGGCGGGGGTTTCCCGTACAATCGCCGCCTTTGGTGAATCCGCCCGCCAGCAAACGGGGCGTTCAAGATTAAATTTGCCCCGCCTCAACTAAAATGGCGTGGACTACAGGAGCAGAATCATATGGCGAACTCCGCCCAGGCGCGCAAGCGCGCACGTCAAGCCAGCGCCCAGCGCGACAGCAACATGAGCCAGCGTTCGGAACTCCGCACCGCGATCAAGAAAGTCCGCAAGGCGATCGAAGCCGGCGACAAGGCCGCGGCCCAGCAGGTGTTCCAGAGCTCCATGAGCCTGATCGACAGCATCGCCGACAAGAAAATCGTCCACAAGAACAAGGCAGCACGCCACAAGAGCCGCCTGTCTTCGGCCGTCAAGGGCATGGCCTGAGCGCCATCCGGGTATCGCCGCGACGTACGGGAAACCGTGCGCCGCACCATGAAAAACGCCGCATCTGCGGCGTTTTTCATTTCCTGCCCGGGCCGAATTCAGTCGGCGTTTTCGGTCAGCAATTCGTTGGTTTCGGCAAAGGTCTGCAAAAACCGGTAGGCATTCGGGTCGACGGCCCTGAGTTTTTTGTCCACCACCACGCAGCGGATGCCGTCCAGCGTGGTGGGCTGCACATAGGGCGAGTAATTGGTGCGGTTGTTGGGATCGATCACCGCGAAGGCACCCGCCAGCCGGTCGGCCCAGTCGCTCGGACGAAAACGGCTGCCCAGGGCGGTAATGCCGCGAATGATCAAAGGGGCGTTGGCGGAAGCGTCATCCATAGGGAGCTAGCGGCTTGAAAGGTTGCGGGATTTTAGCACGCAGCCCGAGAGGCCGTGGGGACGGCGCTTGCATAGGGGGGGCAATTTGAAGATACTTGCGCCAGTTTGTCCGACCAAAACGGTCAACTATTCATAAAGAGGAGAGAACGAATGAAAAACCCGCTGGATTCGCTGTGGGGCACCGTCATTGCAGGCGTGCTGCTGACCGCTGTGCTGTATGTCTTTGCAAGAAACTTTTTGAGTTAAGGGGGGAGCGCAATGGAAAACGTCGATATCGTCTCCGCACTGTCCCGCTGGGTCCACTTCATGGCAGGCATCATGTGGATCGGCCTGCTGTACTACTTCAACTTCGTGCAGGTGGCAGCGCTGAAAAACGCCGGCGCCGACGGCACCGCTGCGGGCATCACCAAGCACGTCGCGCCGCGCGCCCTGCTGTTCTTCCGCTGGGCCGCCGTGGTGACCTGGATTGCCGGCGCAGCCTTGCTGGGCCCGTACTTCATGGACGCCTTCCTGTTGCGCAACGGCATGGGCCCGATCGGCATCGGCGCCTGGCTCGGCACCATCATGCTGTTCAACGTCTGGGTGCTGATCTGGCCGAACCAGAAGAAGATTCTGGGCATGGTGTCGGCAAGCGACGACGAGAAGAACAAGGCGCGCAGGGTGGCTTTCCTGGCCTCGCGCACCAATACCATGCTGTCGATTCCGATGCTGTTCTTCATGGCAACCGGGATGTCTCATTCGGCGCTTTTCAGCCTATAATCAAGGCGCTGCATGACAAGCACGGCGGCTTAGGCCGCCGTTTTCTATTCAAGCCATTTCAAGAACAGCCATTTCGGGACAGCCTGGTTGAGGACTGCCATGACAACACATTTGATGAACACCTATGCGCGCCAGCCGGTCGCGTTCGTGCGCGGCGAAGGCGCCTATCTGTGGGATGAAGCCGGCAAGCGTTATCTCGATGCCGTCGCCGGCGTGGCGGTGAACGGGCTCGGCCATGGGCACCCCAAACTGGTGAAGGCGATTGCCGACCAGGCTGCGTCGCTGATCCATTCGTCCAATCTGTATCGCGTGCTGCGGCAGGAAGAACTGGCCGACCGGCTGTGCGAACTGGCGGGCATGGACAAGGCTTTCTTCTGCAACTCGGGCTGCGAGGCCAACGAGGCGGCGATCAAGCTGGCGCGTCTCTACGGACACAACAAGGGGATCGAGGTCCCCACCATCATCGTGATGGAAAAGGCTTTCCACGGCCGCACCATGGCAACGCTGACCGCGACCGGCAGCCGCAAGATCCAGGCGGGCTTCGAGCCGCTGCTGTCGGGCTTTGCGCGTGTGCCGTTCAACGATCTGGACGCGATTCGCCATGTCGCCGAGCATAACAAGAGCGTGGTTGCAGTGCTGGTGGAGGTGGTGCAGGGAGAGGGCGGCATCAACCTGATGGCCCCGGATTTCCTGGCCGAATTGCGTTCGATTTGCGATGCCCATGGCTGGCTCCTGATGCTGGACGAAGTGCAGACCGGCATCGGCCGCACCGGCACCTGGTTCGGCTTCCAGCATTCCGGCGTGATGCCGGACGTGATGGCGCTGGCCAAGGGCCTGGGCTCGGGCGTGCCGATAGGCGCGTGCCTTGCGCGCGGTGCCGCGGCCGAGGTGTTTCAGCCCGGCAACCATGGCTCGACCTTCGGCGGCAACCCGCTGGCGTGCGCCGCGGCGCTGGCGACGCTCGACGCGATCGAGGACGAGAAGCTGCTCGACAACGTTCGGGTGCGCGGCGAAGCCATTCGCGCAGGCCTACGCGCAGCGCTCGCCGGCGTGCACGGCGTGGTCGACATCCGCGGCGAAGGCATGATGATCGGCATCGAGCTCGACCGCCCGTGCGGCGAACTGGTGGCCGTGGCGCGCGACGCCGGCGTGCTGATCAACGTTACCGCCGATACGGTCATCCGCCTGGTGCCGCCGCTGATCTACGGCGCGGCCGAAGTCGATGCGCTGGTCAGCTCAGTGTCCGGCATCGTCGGGAATTACCTGCAGCAGGCAGCGTGATGCTCAGGCATTTTCTGCAATTCAAGGATCTCACGCGCGACGAGCTGCAGTACCTGTTCGAACGCGCTCGGGTGATCAAGAGCCGCTTCAAGCGCTACCAGCCCTACCATCCGCTGGTCGACCGGACGCTGGCGATGATCTTCGAGAAAAGCTCGACCCGCACCCGCCTGAGTTTCGAGGCCGGGATGCACCAGCTCGGCGGCTCGGCGATCTACCTCATCACGCGCGACACCCAGCTCGGGCGCGGCGAGCCGGTGGAAGACGCCGGCGAGGTCATCTCGCGCATGGTCGACATCGTGATGATCCGCACCTTCGAGCAGGACATCATCGAGCGCTTCGCCAGCCACTCGCGGGTGCCGGTGATCAATGGGCTCACCAATGAATATCACCCGTGCCAGATCCTCGCCGACATCTTTACCTACATCGAGCACCGCGGCTCGATCCAGGGCAAGACGGTGGCGTGGATCGGCGACTCCAACAACATGTGCAACACCTGGCTGCAGGCCGCCGAAGTGCTCGGGTTCAACGTCCACGTGTCGACGCCGCCGGGTTACGAGGTCGAGCCGGAACGCGCGGGCCTGTATGGCACCGACAACTTCGAAAGCTTTGCCGACCCGATGGACGCCTGCCGCGGTGCCGACCTGGTGACCACCGACGTGTGGACCAGCATGGGCTGGGAGGCCGAGAACGACGAACGGATGAAGGCCTTTGCCGACTGGCAGGTCGATGCCGACATGATGAAAGTGGCCAAGTCCGATGCCGTCTTCATGCACTGCCTGCCGGCGCATCGCGGCGAGGAAGTGACGGCGGAAGTCATCGACGGCCCGCAATCGGTGGTGTGGGACGAGGCCGAGAACCGCCTGCACGTGCAGAAGGCGCTGATGGAATATCTACTATTGGGAAAAATCGAATCATGAACATCGCCTACTTCAAGGACATGGACTCGCTCTATGTCGAAATCAGCCCCGAAAATCCCGCGCAGGCGTGGGAAGCGCACGAGGGCATCGTGCTCAACCTGTCGGAGGACGGCCGCGTCGTCGGCATCGAGATCGAGAAGGCGAGCCAGGCGACCAACCTCGACATCCTGAAGATCGGCGGCTTCCCCGGCCAGATCGAGATCATCGACAAAAACCAATCCGGCTCCACCCATTGAACTTTGAAACCATGAGCGACATCAAGAAAGTAGTACTCGCCTATTCCGGCGGCCTCGACACCTCGGTCATCCTGAAATGGCTGCAGGACACCTACCAGTGCGAGGTGGTGACCTTCACCGCCGATCTCGGCCAGGGCGAAGAACTGGAACCGGCGCGCGCCAAGGCGCTGCAGTTCGGCATCAAGCCCGAGCAGATCTACATCGACGACCTGCGCGAAGAATTCGTGCGCGACTTCGTGTTCCCGATGTTCCGCGCCAATACCGTGTACGAGGGCGAGTACCTGCTCGGCACCTCGATCGCGCGGCCGCT
>DONB01000121.1:7448-23990 GCA_003510325.1 Thiobacillus sp.
AACCTGCTGCACATCTCCTACGAAGGCCGCCACCTGGAAGACCCCAACGCGGAAGCCGAGGAAGACATGTGGCGCTGGACCGTGTCGCCGGAAAAGGCGCCCGACCAGGCCGAGTACATCGAACTGACCTACGCGAAAGGTGACGTGGTCGCGATCAACGGCCAGCCAATGCGCGCGCACGAAGTGCTGGCGAAGCTGAACGAGATCGGCGGCAGGCACGGCATCGGGCGGCTCGATCTGGTGGAGAACCGTTACGTCGGCATGAANNTCGCGCCATCGAATCGATCACGCTCGACCGCGGCGTCGCGCACCTGAAAGATGATTTGATGCCGCGCTACGCCAGCCTGATCTACAACGGCTACTGGTGGGCGCCCGAGCGTGTTGCGTTGCAGACGCTGATCGACCACACCCAGCAGCACGTCAACGGCACGGTGCGGCTGAAGCTCTACAAGGGCAACGTCATCGTCGCCGGCCGCGATTCGAAGTCCGACTCGCTGTTCGACTCGACCATCGCCACGTTCGAGGACGACGCCGGCGCCTACGACCAGAAGGACGCAGGCGGTTTCATCAAGCTCAACGCGCTGCGCATGCGGATCGCAGCCAAACTCGACGCCAAGAGGAAGAAATAAGCATGTCCCAGTTCGACAATGTATCGGTTGTTTCCAAGGCCAACGTCTACTTCGACGGCAAGTGCGTGTCGCACAGCATCACGCTGGCCGACGGCACCAAAAAGTCGGTCGGCGTGATCCTGCCGGCCACGCTCACCTTCAATACCGGCGCGCCGGAAATCATGGAAACCGTGGCGGGGTCGTGCCGCGTCAAGCTGGCCGGCGAGAGCGAGTGGACGACTTACGGCCCCGGGCAGTCGTTCAAGGTGCCGGGCAATTCCAGCTTCGACATCGACGTGGCGGGCGAGCCCTACCACTACGTCTGCCACTTCGGCTGAACCGGCCATGACTACCGTCACCGTCGTCAGGAAGGAAGGCCGCATCGCGATCGCGGCCGACACGCTGACGAAGTGGGGCGGCGGCAAGGAGTCCGCCGACTACGTGGCGAACCACGAGAAGATCATCCGCGTCGGCGACAGCTTCGTCGCGATCACCGGCTCGGCCACCTTCAAGCTGATCCTCGCGGACTATTTCGCCTCGCTGGACGAGACGCCCCAACTGGATTCGGTGGCCAGCATCTTCAGCGTGTGGAATACCCTGCACGGTGCGCTCAAGGAGCACTACTACCTGCAGACCGGCGAGGACAAGGAGGAGGATCTCGAGTCTTCCCGCATGGACGTGCTGATCGCCAACCCCCACGGCATTTTCGGTGTGGCGGCGCACCGCACGGTGCAGGAATTCTCCAGGTTTTACGCCTACGGCAGCGGCAGTTCCTATGCGCTGGGGGCGATGTACGCAGCGTGGCGCGCGCCTTCGCTCGACGCCGAGGCGGTGGCGCGGCTGGGGGTGATGGCGGCGGCCGAGTTTCACGACGAGACGGGGCTGCCGGTGCAGTCGTTTGTAATGGATATCGAGGAGTAAGAAGCATGCCGAGTTTTGACATCGTGTCCGAAGTCGACAAGCAGGAAGTCCGCAACGCGGTCGACCAGGTCAACAAGGAAGTGTCCACCCGTTTCGACTTCAAGGGTTCCGACGCGCGCGTCGAGCAGGCCGATTATGTGCTGACGGTGCATGCTGACACCGAATTCCAGCTCGATCAGGTGCAGGACATCCTGGCGCAGAAGCTCGCCAAGCGCAGCGTCGACGTGAAATGCCTGGACATCGGCAGCGTCGAGAAGGTGTCGGGCAACAAGGTCAAGCGCAGCGTCACGGTGAAGACCGGCGTCGAGACAGAACTGGCGAAGAAGATCGTCAAGTGCATCAAGGNNTCCAGGGCGACACGGTGCGCGTCTCCGGCGCCAAGCGCGACGTGCTGCAGGACACCATCGCGCTGGTGCGCAAATCCATCACCGATTTCCCGCTGCAGTACCAGAATTTCCGCGACTAGGCTTTCAGCCGCGCAATTCCACTCAGTTCACGAGGAGGCGAACATGGCCAAGGTTCTGGTTCCCCTGGCGGACGGCTGTGAAGAACTCGAAGCCGTCACCATCATCGACCTGCTGCGCCGCGCAGGCATCGAGGTGGTGACCGCCGGCCTCAAGCCCGGTGTCGTCCAGGCCAGCCGCGGCGTGCAGTTGGTGCCCGACGTGACGCTCGACGCGGCGCTGCAGGACGATTACGACATGGTGGTGCTGCCGGGCGGCATGCCCGGTGCGACGCATCTCAAGGAAGATACGCGCATCCTTGAGCTGCTGAAAAAAATGGCGGCCGACGGCAAGTACACCGCCGCCATCTGCGCCGCGCCGATGGTGCTGGCCGAGGCAGGATTGCTCGACGGCAGGCAGGCGACCAGCTATCCAGGCTTTCTCGACGCGCTGCCCGGCGTCACCGTCAGCGCCGCGGCCGTGGTGCAGGACGGCAAGGTGCTGACCTCGCGCGGCCCTGGCACGGCGATGGATTTTGCGCTGACGCTGATCGAGACGCTCGCCGGCCGCGACAAGCGCCAGCAGGTCGAGGCCGCACTGGTCAGGTCATAGCCTGCCGCGCGGCCTCGTTGTTATCATTAGCGCCATCCATACCAAGCCGATCCGGAGACCACCATGCAGATTCGCGAAATCCTCACCCTCAAGAGCGATGCCATCCACAGCATTGCGCCGACCGATTCGGTGGAAAGCGCCGTCGCCAAGCTGGTGAGCCTGGGCGTCGGTTCGCTGGTGGTGCTGAAGAACGGCGAGATGGTCGGACTCCTGACCGAGCGCGACGTGGTCCATGGCATGGTCAAGCAGGGCTGCGACCTCAAGGATGCCGAAGTCAGCACCATCATGGTCACCGAACCGGTGGTGGCCAATGCCGACGATTCGGTGGACTACGCGCGCGACGTGATGACCAAGTCGCACATCGGCCACCTGCCGATTCTCGACGGCAACAAGCTGCTCGGCATCATCTCCTTCCACGATGTGGCGCGCGCCTGCCTGAAGGAGGCCAACTTCGAGAACAGTCTCCTGAAACGCTACATCAAGCACTGGCCCGAATAAGGTCCGCACAGGCCGCCCTCTGCCCGAAGGCGGGAGGGGAATCGTGTTGCCCAAACCGACTAACGGATCGACTCGATGTCGATCGTCTTGCTCATGATCTGCGGGATGATCAGGGCATAGCCCTGCTGCTGCCAGTGCGCCAGTTCGGTAATGGCATTGGGCACCACCTCGATGAAGTCATGGAAGTCCTCCACGGCATAGCCGTAGTCTTCCGCGGCCTGGCCGCATACCTTGAACGACACCCCGAAATCCGCGTAATACCGCATGCGGTCGACCGCTTCCTGGTATTTCGCCTCGTTCTTTTTCGCCACCGTCACGATTTCGGTGCCGTGGATGACCACCACGACGCTCAGGTCTTCGGGCGAATAGTTGTAGGGCGCCGCCTGCAGGGGATTCATCAGCGAGCGCACCCAGTAGAGCGCGCTGCCGATTTTCTGCGGGTCGTCCAGATAGAACTCGAACATGACCTTGGCCGGCGCGTAGGGCGTCGCCACCCATTTCCCAGCGGCCAGCGCGGATGCGCTGAGTCCCAGACACAGACCTGCCACCGCAACCCGTAATGCCTTCATGGTTGCTCTCCTTTGATGCGGAACGAGTTTCTTTTATAGGCGCTGGGCGGCGTTCTGCTGCAGTCGGCGCAGGGTCTGGAACAGCTTGAGGCGTGCCGGTTCGATCTCGCCCGCCGCCGCGGCCTCCTGCAGCCGGCAGCCCGGCTCGGTCTCGTGCCTGCAGTCGCGGAAGCGGCACTGCCCCAAGAACGGACGGAACTCGACGAAGGCCTGCGCCAGGGCGCCGGCGTCCAGATGCTGCAGGGCAAACTCCTGCAGGCCGGGCGAGTCGATCACCGCTGAAACGGCATCCAGCCGGTGCAGGCGGGTGTGGGTGGTGGTGTGGCGCCCGCTGTCGAGCGCTTCCGAATACTTGGCGGTCAACACGTCGGCGTCCGGAAACAGCGCATTGATCAGCGTCGACTTGCCCATCCCGGACTGGCCGATCAGCAGCGTGGTATGACCGTGCAGGGCAGGACGCAGCGGCGCCACGTCGGTCAGCGCCGACAGCATGACCAGCGGGTAGCCGATCCGGGTGAGCAGATCCAGGCGCTCGCGGGCGGCGGGCGTTTCCGGCAGATCGGCCTTGTTGAGGACGAGCAGGCTGGCGATGCCCTGGTCTTCGGCGGCGAGAACGCAGCGCTGCACCAGCTCCATCGAAAAACTCGGCCGTGCCGCCACCACCACGGCAAGCTGGGTGACGTTGGCGGCGATGGCCTTGGTCTTGAACGCGTCCGAGCGGTAGAGCAGGCTGGTGCGCGGCAGTACCGCCTCGATCACCCCGGCATCGCCGTCGCGGCGGACCTCGACCTGATCTCCGCACACCACGCGCAGGTGGCGTCCCCTGACCTGACACGGCAGGCTGCCCTCGGCGGTCGCGACGATGAAGCGGCGGCTGAAGGCAGCGACGACCTGGCCGGTCAGGGCGGCCATGCCTTAGATGTCGAACGGCATGTCGACTTTGGCGGCGCAGGTGAAGTCGTTCTGGCTTCGGCCGGCGCAACGCGCCTTAACGTTCGCGTTGCTCACGTTGGCCTGCGCCGAAATGACGCCCTCTGCCTTAGATGTCCAGGAGAGCATCGACTTTTGCTGCGCAGATGAAGTCGTTTTCCGACAGGCCGCCGATCGCGTGCGTCCAGAATTCGACCTTGACGGTGTTGTAGCCCACCAGCAGGTAGGGATGGTGGTCTTCGCGGTGCGACACCCACATCACGGCGTTGGTGAAGGCCTGCGCCTGATAATGGTCCTTGAACTTGAATTCCTTGACGATTTTCACGCCGTCGCGCTGCCAGCCCGACAGGCCTTTCAGCAGGGGCGTGATCTGCGCATCGGTCAAGGGCGCGACGCCGCCCTCGCAGGGCGCGCACTTCTTGCGGACGAGTTCTTCGACGATGGTGCTCATAACGCTTCCTTACTTGAACTTGTAGTACTGCTGGTTGAGATAGGCGGCGACGTGCGCCTCGTCTTCCGGGAACCAGCCCGCGCCGGTGTTGGCATTGCAGCCGGAAATGCGGGCCGTCAGCTGCTGGGCGTTCTTGGTCTTGCGGTCGGCGCGCGTGTAGATCTTGCTGCCGTCGCCGCCGAACATGTTGGCATGGCAGCTGATGCAGGCCTTGTCGTGCAGGGTCTTGCCGGTTCTGGGATCGCCCTTGGCAAACGGTGCGGCATGAACGCCTGTGGAAAGCATTGCTGTAGCGAATAAAACCGTCAGGGTTTTCATGGCCAGGCCTCCTGGATAAGAAGCATGGATTATGGCTGCAAGCCGACCCTTCTGCCACCCCGAGTTGCGTATGGTCTATGCGAAAATGCAGCCTGTTCAATTCAGGAAATTCACATGGCCCTCAATCCCACGCATCTTCTCTGGCTGGATATGGAAATGACCGGCCTGTCGCCCGACACCGATCGCATCATCGAACTCGCCATCGTCGTCACCGATGCCGACCTCAATACCGTGGCCGAAGGCCCCGTGCTGGTCGTCCATCAGCCCGACGAGGTGATGAATGCGATGGACAACTGGAACAAGGGCACGCACGGAAAATCGGGGCTGATCGACCGCGTCAAGGCTTCGCAACTCGACGAGGCCGCGGCCGAAGCGCAGATGCTGGAATTCGTGAAGCAGCACGTATCGGCCCGGACCTCGCCGATGTGCGGCAATTCCATCTGCCAGGACCGCCGCTTCATGGCGCGTTACATGCCGCAGCTGGAAGCCTTCTTCCACTACCGCAACCTGGATGTCAGCACCCTGAAGGAGCTGGCCAAGCGCTGGCGCCCCGGGCTGGCGGAAGGCTTCAAGAAATCCAGCAAGCACGAGGCGCTGGCGGACATCTACGAATCCATCGAAGAAATGAAGTACTACCGCGAACACTTCATCCGCAACGAATAAAAAAAGGCGGCCGGTAGGCCGCCGCAGGAGGAGACAGGTCAGGATTGATCAGAAGAACCAGGTCAGCTGGACGCTGGCCCGGTCACCGAGATTGTCGGCGATGAGCTGCGCGTTGGTCCGCTGGGCGCCGGCCGGAATGGCTGACAGGTTGGGTACATCCAGGTCCCGCCATTCGTAGTTCAGCGTCAGCCGCGTGTTTTTGTAGAAGAACCAGTTCGCTGCCAGCGTTGTGGTGGTGAACTGGCGTTCCAGCGCTGCGGTTTCGGTCATGCGGTTGAAGACGTCGTGCCGCAGGCTGGTTTCCCAGTTCTTGTGGAAGCGCCAGCCGCCCTCGACATACCAGCCGTTGGCCTTTTCGTTGAGCCCGATCTGAACGGGTTGCCCCGGGAAAGGCGGGTTGGGGCCGCCGAAGATCATGCCGTCGCCGCGCAGGTATTCCGCCGTGGCACGCCAGGGGCCTTTCTGATAACGGGCGCCGATGCCCTCGCGAATGCGGTCGAAATCCTGTCCGCCGAATTCGCGCTCGCCGTTCTGGTGCCAGAGCCAGACTGAGGCGTCCTCGCGATTGGGCCCCTTGCTCTTGCCGAACACATAGGATGCCTGCAGACGGCCGGTAATGTCCTTGTTGCTGTCGTTGTCGGACAACGCCTCGATTTCGTTGCCGTTGGAGACCATCAGCGCATAGGAAAACTCCCATGGACCCTTGTTGAACCAGTCGTAGACCTGCAGGCCCCAGTCACGGAAACCTGAGCCGCCGCTGACGGTCGCGCCGTTCGACGCGCCCGTCGCGTTCACTGCGCCCGTCGATCTGACCTGGTTTTCGACCAGCAGATTGGTCGCGGCATTGCTGAAATAGACGTACGGATAGGCCAGGTGCACGGCCACCAGCGCCTCCTCGCTGGTGGGAAGCTTGAACAGGCCGGCGCGGATGCGTGCGCCCGGGATGTAGTTGAAGGTGATCGAGGCATCGGTCATCATCACGTCGCGCTTCGACGTCACGGCATTCCTGCCAGCCTCGGCGAGCAGGAAGTAGTTGATCCTGCCGGGCAGGATGTTGCCTCGTGCGCCCAGGCGGGCACGAAAGAACTGAGCCTGCTCATTGTCTTCAAGATCGGGGCCCACCCGGTTCGGCAGGGTGAGTTGGCCGTTGAAGGGTGCGGCCGCGCCGAGCAAGCCCTGAATCGGATCGGCGTCGATGGTGGTGTAGGTCGGCTGCAAAAATCCGAACAGCTTGACGTGGCCGCTGTTGGGCGCTTCATTGCCCTGGATTTGAAGCCAGTTGGCGGCTTGGGCGGGCAGTGGCAGCAAGGTTGCCAGCAGCACGATCATTTTTGTCTTCATTGATGCATCTCCCTGAGTGTGCGTTTATTGGGCGTAAAACGACCCTGAACTGAGGCCGATGGCCGCAATTCGGGGTGGACAACAACAACAGGTAACTCGATTCTGGGGCCCGGAGCCCCAGGCGGGCAGAAGCTTAGGGCTTCAGATAGACGTAGCCTTCCTGAGACTGCAGCTTGCCGATTTCGGCGACGCCGGACGGCACGACGGTGGCTTCCATGTTCACCGCGCTGGCGTCCAGTTTGCGGGCCTTCAGGGTGTTGTTGCAGACGCGGAAATCGACGCCTTTCGCTTTCAGGCCGGACACGATGGGCGCGAATTCGCCTTTGTCGTCCTTGGCGTCGTTGAGCAGGAAATCGATGCCCTTGCCGTGGGTCACCACCACAATCTTGGCATCCGGAGCGGCATTGAGATGGTTGTTCACGTTGTTCATGGCGACGCGCGCAACGGAGGAATCGTTGACGTGGTACACCACTTTTTCTTCTGCGGCGCTGACAGCCATGGGGGCGGTGGCAAGAAGCAGGGCGGCGAGCATGGGGGTGAAGGCGCGTTTCATGATGTTGAGTCTCCTGTTTGGCTATATGAATATGAATAAGCCGACTACATCCAAGTCGAGCCTGTATATAAGACGTACCATCTGGGACGCTTATTCCATTCCCAGGCATAAAGTTTTCTGGAATAAAAGGACTACCGCTTCCGTCTCACCAACATGACCATGATCAGCCGATTACTGTTTGGCCCGTTTCGCCCCGGCATCGAGGCGCTGCGTCCCGCGCTCTATCGCCTGGCCTATGCCTGGTGCCACGACGCGGCGCTGGCCGACGATCTGGTGCAGGAAACCCTGTCCAGGGCCTGGACGCGGCGCGCCCAGCTGCGCGACGAGGCGTCGCTGAAGGCCTGGATGGTGACGATCATGAATCGCTGCTGGATCGACCATCTGCGCAGCCGATGCGACTTCGACGACGTCGAGGCGTGGGAAGACACGCTCGAATCCGGCGCCGAGTCGCCCGAGGCCTGCTGCAACCGCGAACAGATCATCGCCTGCGTGCGGGCGGCGGTGGCCCGCCTGCCGCTGGGCCAGCGTCAGGTGCTGACCCTGGTCGATCTGGAGGAGTTCGGCTATGCCGAGGTGGCCGGGATTCTGGATATTCCGGTGGGCACCGTGATGAGCCGTCTTTCGCGCGCGCGCGCCAGCCTGAAAAATCTGCTTGAACCCACGACGACGCAGTCTGCAGCGCAGACGGTGCTGAGGAGAGTGAAATGAGTTCCGTCGTTTCGGATGAAACCCTGCATGCCCTTGTCGACGGCGAGCTCGACGTGTCCGAGAGCGAAAGGCTCATCGCGCGAATGCGCCAGGATGCCGAATTGGGCCGGCGCGTGTGCGGCCTGCGCAGCCAGCAGAGCATGGTGCGGCTGGCTTATGCCGAGCCCCCGGTTGCGCGGGGCCGGACGCCCTATGCCGCATCGCGCCGGTCGGNNTGCGCCTACGGCTGTCTGGTTCTGCTCGCCGGCCTGGGCGGAGGCTGGGCCTTGCGTGGCCTGGAGTCGGGTGCCGTGGCGGCCGTGCCTGCCGCGTTCCCGGACGGTTACCGGACGGTGAGCCTGGCGCAGGCGGCCGATCCGAACCGGGTGATCTTGCATCTCGACGGCGCCGAGCCGGGCAGGATGAAGGCAGCGCTGGATCGGGCCGAGCAGTTGCTGGATGAAGCGGAGCGGCAGGGCCGGATCATGCAGATCGAGGTGGTCGCCAACAGCCACGGCATCAACCTGATGCGTGCCGGGGTCAGCCCGTATGCGGCGCGCATTGCGCATATGACGCAGCGCCACGCCAATCTGCATCTGGTGGCGTGCAGCCAGACCATCGCCCGATTTACGGGGCAGGGTCAAAAAGTGGAGTTGCTGCCCGCTGCCAGGGCCGCGCCCACGGCCATCGGCGAAATCGTCACCCGGCTCCAGCAAGGCTGGACCTATGTCCGGGTTTGAGCGCGGAACGACACGTGCCTGCCTGCTGCTGATCCTGCTGCTGCCCGCAGCAGCGAACCCAGCCAACCTGATCAACCGGCTTGCCGGACATCCTTCGCCCTATCTGGCGCTGCATGGCAGTGATCCGGTGGCCTGGCAGGAATGGAATGCCGACACCGTCGCCCGCGCCAGGCGGGAAAACAAGCTGCTGTTCGTGTCGGTGGGCTATTTCGCCTGCCACTGGTGTCACGTCATGCAGCGAGAAAGCTACAAAAACACGCAGATCGCCGCGCTGCTCAACCGCGACTTCATTCCGGTCAAGGTCGATCGCGAACTCAACAGCGGGCTGGACGATGCGCTGCAGAATTTTTCGGCGCAACTGGGCGGCGTCTCGGGCTGGCCGCTGAATGCGTTCGTCACGCCCGAAGGCTATCCGGCGTTCGTCGTTCTGTACGTCCCGCCGGATGATTTTCGCAACGTGCTGACCCAGCTCGCGAAACGCTGGACGACGGATGCCGCCNNGCGCCTGGCCCGGCAAGCCGCGCCGCCGCCTGCCATGCGGCCAGCCAGCACCCCGCTGACCGCCGAGCGTGGCGCCCGTGCCTGGCAGTTATTCGTGGCCAGTGCGTGGCAGGAAGCCGACAGCCTGCACGGCGGCTTTGGGCAGGTCAGCAAGTTCCCGATGGCGCCCCAGCTGCACGCCTTGCTGGAACGTCAGGCGCAGCAGCCGGACGCGAAGCGGGCCGAGTTCCTGCGTTTGACGTTTGACCAGATGGCAGCACGCGGGCTGCGCGCCCACGTCGGCGGCGGCTTTTTCCGCTACACCACGGACCCCGGCTGGGACACGCCGCATTTCGAAAAAATGCTGTACGACAACGCGCAGTTGGCCATGCTCTACCTGCGCGCCGCGAGCGTGCTGCGCCAACCGCGCTACCGCGACATTGCGCGCGGCACGCTCGGTTTCATGGAGGACGAATTGCTGGATTCGAGTGGCGGTTTCTACAGCAGCACCTCGGCGGTGGACGACGCGGGGCGGGAGGGCGCGACCTATCTGTGGGAGCCTGACGAACTGAAACGTCACCTGTCGCCGCAGGTGTTTGCCGCGGCCCGTCGCGTGTGGCAGCTCGATGCCCCGCGCAGCTTTGAGGACGGCTATCTGCCCGCGGAATACCGGGCGCCTTCGGCAGAAGAGCGCCGCCTGCTGGCCGACGCCGCGCGCATCCTGCGGCCGCTGCGGCTGGCCCGCAGCCTGCCCAAGGACGACAAGCTGAATGCCGGCCTGAACGGCCTGGCGCTCTCGGCGTTCAGTCAGGCCATCCCGCTCGATCCGGCCTACCGTGCGCGTGCCGACCGCCTGCAGCGTTTTTTGCTGACGCGGCTGCTGCGGGGCGGACGCCTCATGAAGGCAATGGCGCGCGGCAAGACGCTGCCGGATGCCGAACTGGAGGATTACGCCTACGTCGTGCAGGGCCTGCTGGATCATGCCGATGCGACCGGCAACGCCGGGTCGCGCGAGCAGGCGCGGCGGCTCGCGAACGTCGCCTGGACCCTGTTCTGGAGCGACAAGGGCTGGAAGCATGAAGCGCAGCCGCTGCTGGCCACGCTGCAGCCCGAGCCGACGCTGGCCGACGGNNGTAGGCTGCGCGATCCTGCGCTGCAGCGGCAGGCGCGCGCCGCCGCGTCCTGGCATGTGCCTGCGATGGAGCGCGATGCGTATGTCTATCCCACCCGGCTGCGCGTGTTGACGCAGCTGCAACCGGGCAGCTGATCGGGCTTAGTTGAGCTCGGGTTCCGGTGCGGTTTCGAGCGAGCGCTGTATGGGGCGCCGCCCGACCTGGATTTTCAGTTCCAGCGATTGCTGCTTGCGTGCCACCGTCAGCTTCGTCACGTCGCCCGGCTTCAGCGCGGCGATCAGGTTGAGCAGCGAAGCCGAATCGGACACCTTGCTGCCGTTGACCGCGAGCAGGATGTCGCCCGGACGCACGCCGCCGGCGTCGGCTGGGCCGCCTTTCAGCACCCCCGCGATCAGTGCGCCCTCGGCCTTGTCCAGGCTGAAGGATTCGGCCAGCTCGGGAGTCATGTCCTGCACTTCGATGCCGACCCAGCCGCGTGTCACGCTGCCCGACTTGATGATCTGTTCCATCACCTGGCGCGCGATGCTGACCGGAATCGCGAAGCCGATGCCCTGCGAGCCGCCGGTGCGCGAATAGATCGCGCTGTTCACCCCGACCAGATGGCCAGCGGAATCGACCAGCGCGCCGCCCGAATTGCCCGGGTTGATCGCNNGAATAGATCTGGCTGTTGATGCCCACCACCTCGCCACGCATGTTGATCAGCGGGCCACCCGAATTGCCCGGGTTGATCGCGGCGTCGGTCTGGATGAAATTCTCGAAGGTATTGATGCCCAGATGCGTGCGGCCGAGCGCGCTGACGATGCCCGCGGTGACGGTCTGGCCGACGCCGAACGGATTGCCGACCGCCAGCACCCAGTCGCCGACCTGCAGGCTGTCGGCGTGGGCGAAGGGGATGGCGGGCAGATTGTCGGCATCGATTTTCAGCACCGCCAGATCGGTCTCGGGGTCGGCGCCCACTACCCGCGCGGGCAGGGTCTGGCCGTTGGCCAGCGCGATCTGGATCTCGTCGGCGGCCTCGACCACATGGTGGTTGGTGAGGATGTAGCCGTTGGGGCTGACGATCACGCCCGAGCCGAGGTTGGACACCTCGCGCGGGCGCGAGTCGAGGCGGTCGCCGAAGAAATAGCGGAAGATCGGATCCTCCAGCGCCGGATGCGCAGGCGTGCGCACCTTTTGCTGGGTGAACACGTTGACCACGCTCGGAATCACTTTTTGCGCCGCCGGCGCGAACGACTCGCCGGCGGCGAGCGGGCCGGTGGTCGGGCGAGGCGCCTGCTGGATGGTGAGGCTTTGCTGCTGCGGTTGCCAGCGCAGGAGGTCGGGCTTGAACAGAACGATGATGAACAACACACCCAGCGCCACCGTGGTGGATTGAGCGAAAAGCAACCAGAGTTTGCGCATGTTGATTAAATTCAGTGACTTGGCGTGATTTTACGACCGGCCGATTATAGCCCAGTGCAGAGACCCCATTGTGCCATTGCCATGATGGGCTTCCGGTGAAGGCAGCAATTTGGTTAGAATGCCGGTTTTATCGCAACACGTTCAGGTTAGGTAAACATGAGCCAGGAAGTCGATGGGCAAAAAGTGGACACACGTAAACGAAAATTCCTGATCGCCGCGACCAGCGCCGTCGGGGGGGTCGCAGTCGCGGGGGTGGCCGTTCCGCTGGTGATGAGCATGCTGCCGAGCGCGCGCGCCAAGGCCGCGGGCGCACCGGTGGAAGTGGACATCAGCAAGGTCGAACCCGGCATGCTGCTGACCGTCGAATGGCGCGGCAAGCCGGTGTGGATCTTCAAGCGCACGCCGGAACAGCTGGCCGCGCTGCCGGCGCTCAACGACCGCCTGCGTGACCCGAACTCGGAGAACGCCGACCAGACGCCGGCCTTCGCCAAGAACGAAGGTCGCTCGATCAAGCCTGAGCTGGCCGTGATCGTCGGCATCTGCACCCACCTGGNNGGCTTCTTCTGCCCCTGCCACGGTTCGCGCTTCGACCTCGCCGCGCGCGTGTACAAGGGCGTTCCGGCCCCGACCAATCTGGTGATTCCGCCCCATCAATACCTCAGCGACGCCAAACTGCTGATCGGTGTAGACGCAAAAGGAGCCTAAATAAATGTCTGCCCTGCAAAAAATGATGGGTTGGATCGACGACCGATTCCCGCTCACCGCCACCTACAAGGCGCACCTGTCCGAGTACTACGCGCCCAAGAACTTCAACTTCTGGTATTTCTTCGGTTCGCTGGCGCTGCTGGTGCTGGTGATCCAGATNNATCCAGATCGTCACCGGCATCTTCCTCACCATGAACTACAAGCCGGATGCGGAGCTCGCCTTCACGTCCGTCGAGTACATCATGCGCGACGTCGACTGGGGCTGGCTGATCCGCTACATGCACTCCACCGGCGCCTCGATGTTCTTCGTCGTCGTCTACCTGCACATGTTCCGCGGCCTGATGTACGGTTCCTACCGCAAGCCGCGCGAGCTGATCTGGATCTTCGGCGTGCTGATCTATCTGGCGCTGATGGCCGAAGCCTTCCTCGGCTACCTGCTGCCGTGGGGCCAGATGTCGTTCTGGGGCGCCCAGGTGATCGTCAACCTGTTCGCCGCCGTGCCCTTCATCGGTGAAGACCTGTCGATCTGGATTCGCGGCGACTACGTGATCTCCGACGCCACGCTGAACCGCTTCTTCGCCTTCCACGTCATCGCGCTGCCGCTGGTGCTGATCGCGCTGGTCGCGGTGCACCTGGTCGCGCTGCACGAAGTCGGCTCCAACAACCCCGACGGCGTCGAGATCAAGAAGAAGAAGGATGCCAACGGCATTCCGCTCGACGGCATTCCCTTCCACCCGTACTACACGGTGAAGGACATCGTCGGCGTCATCGTCTTCCTGATGGTGTTCTCGGCGATCCTGTTCTTCGCCCCGGAAATGGGCGGCTACTTCCTCGAAGCGGCCAACTTCGTTCCGGCCGACCCGCTGAAGACGCCTGAGCACATCGCGCCGCTGTGGTACTTCACCCCGTTCTACGCGATCCTGCGTGCGGTGCCGCCGCTGTTCGGCTCGCAGTTCCCGGGCGTGGTGGCGATGGGCCTGTCGATCGTGTTCCTGTTCTTCCTGCCCTGGCTGGATCGCAGCAAGGTCAAGTCGATCCGCTACCGCGGCCCGATCTACAAGATCATGCTGGCCCTGTTCATCGTGTCCTTCATCGGTCTCGGTTACCTCGGTCTGCTGCCGTCCACGCCCGTGGCGACGATCTTTGCCCAGGTCTTCTCGGTCATCTACTTCCTGTTTTTCCTGTTGATGCCCTGGTATACCTCGATTGACAAAACCAAACCGGAACCGGAAAGGGTGACTGGCTAAATGAAACGCTTGAAGAATTTTCTTTTCCTGCTGGCGGCAGCCCCCGTCGCGGCCTTTGCGGCAGGCGCCACTGTTCACCTGGACAAGGCGCCGGTCAATCTGACCGACCACGATTCCCTGCAGCGTGGCGCCCGCATGTTCGTGAACTACTGTCTCAACTGCCATAGCGCCGGCTCCATGCGCTATTCGCGGCTGCAGGACATTGGCCTGACCGAAGACCAGATCAAGGACAACCTGCTGTTCGCCGGCGAGAAGCCGGGCGAAACCATGAAGGTCGGCATGACCAAGGCGGACGGCAAGGCCTGGTTCGGCGCCACCCCGCCCGACCTGTCCGTGATCGCCCGCTCGCGCGGCGCCGACTGGCTCTACACCTACCTGCGCAGCTTCTACCGTGACGACACGCGCGCCACCGGCTGGAACAACACCGTGTTCGACAAGGTCGGCATGCCGCACGTGATGTGGACCCTGCAGGGCGAAATGGCCCCGGTCCACAAGAAGGTCGGCGAACACGAAGTCATCGAACGCCTCGAGCTGGTCAAGCCCGGCAGCGTCACGTTGGCCGAGTACGACGCCATGGTGGGCGACCTGGTCAACTACCTGGTGTGGATGGGCGAACCCGCCCAGGTCCAGCGCAAGCAGCTCGGCGTCATCGTGCTGATTTTCCTGGCAGTCTTCTTCGTGGTGGCCTATTACCTGAAGAAAGAGTTCTGGAAAGACATTCACTGAACCCGGCCACAGCCGTTCGCCAACAGCCGGACTGTGTCCGGCTGTTGGCGTTTTAAGCGTTAAACACAAAGCAACACTCGCCACACGATAGGGAGCACCACCATGATGACCTTGTATTCCGGTAGTACCGATCCGTACAGCCATCGCTGTCGCATCGTCCTGTTCGAAAAGGACATGGACTTTGAAGTCATCGATGTGGACATGCACAACAAGCCGGAAGAAATCGCCAGCATCAGCCCCAGCGGCAAGATGCCGGTGCTGGTCGAACGCGACCTGATCCTGACCGAATCCAACATCATCAACGAATACATCGACGAGCGCTTCCCGCATCCGCAGCTGATGCCGCCGGACCCCGTCATGCGCGCCCGCGCGCGGCTGGTGCTGTTCAACTTCGAGCACGACCTGTTCACCCACGTCAACACGCTGGAGCACAGCCTCGGCAAGGGGTCTGACAAGGCGCGCCAGGAAATCCGCGACAGCCTGTCGCAACTGACCCCCATCCTCACCAAGCAGAAGTACCTGATGAACGACGAGTTTTCCATGCTCGACGTGGCGATCGCGCCGCTGTTGTGGCGCCTCGAGCACTACGGCATCGAGCTGCCGAAAGTGGCCGCGCCGGTGCTCAAGTACCGCGAGCGCCTGTTCAGCCGCCCCGCCTTCATCAACGCGCTGACCCCCACCGAAAAGGCGCTGCGCAAGTAAGCGGCAAACAGACCGGGGCAGCGCTGGTGGCCGAGATTTCAACCAAGCCGTATCTGATCCGTGCACTGTACGAGTGGTGCGCGGATGCAGGCTACACGCCGCAGCTGCTGGTGGCCGTGGACGGCCGCACCCGCGTGCCGCCCGGCTTCGTCAAGGATGGCCAGATCGTGCTGAACATCAGCGCGGGCGCCACCCGCAATCTCACGCTGGAAAACGACTGGATCCAGTTCTCAGCGCGATTCGGCGGCGTCTCGCACGAGATTTCCGTGCCGGTGGATCGGGTCGCCGCGATCTTCGCGCGCGAGAACGGCCAGGGACTGCATTTCGAGCCCGTCGACGCATCCGGCTCGCCGGAGCAGACGCCGTCGCCGGCGCCGGACGATGTGCCGCCCGCGCCGCCGAGGGGCAGACCCTCGCTCAAAGTCGTCAAGTAAGCGCTCAATCCATCGCGCGGCATCGCTATAATGTCGCCCGTCGCCGCTTTAGCTCAGGGGTAGAGCAACCGCCTTGTAAGCGGTAGGTCNNGCGATGCGCTATTCGATTCCCAGCCGTTCCAGCCGATAGCGCAGGCTGCGGAACGTCACCCCGAGCACGCGTGCGGCGGCCGTCTTGTTGTGGCGCGTCTGCTCCAGCGCTTCGAGGATCGCGGTCCGCTCCATCTGGTCGAGGTAGTCCTGCAGCGGGTATTTGGTGCCGGACGCGGCGTCGGCCGGCGACAGGGCAGGGGCGAGGTTGAGATCGGCCGCGCTGATATGCCGATCTTCGCACAGCGCCAGTGCGCGCTCCAGCGTGTTTTCCAGTTCGCGCACGTTGC
>DONB01000053.1 GCA_003510325.1 Thiobacillus sp.
GATCTCGCCGAACAGCGCCACCCCGATCAGCAGCACCACGCCAGCCACATACAGCGGTGGTCCCACCTTGGATAGCAGATGCGGCGGGATGTTGGCGATCACCACCATCACGCTGAGCGCCAGCCCCATGTTGACCAGGTGTCCGGTGATGCGCGCCGGGCTTTGCCCCGATGCGCTCGCCACCACTGCCAGGCTGATGCCCAGCAGCAGCAGCACCANNTCCACCATCACCGCCACCACGATGGTGGGATTCTCGGCGGGCGCATAGGCGATGAACAGCGCATGGTCGCGATGCTGGCGGGCCAGCCGGCTGGCGTCATAGCGCGCGCCCTGCTTGATGCCGACCACCTGCGCGGTTCCGGTCTTGCCGGCACTCGTGTACGCTGCGCCGGCGGCAGAGGCGGCGGCCGTTCCGCCCGGACGCAGCACATCCATCATGCCTTCGCGCACCACGTCCAGATGCTCGGGCGTGATCGCCAGCTTGCCGCGTTCCCGGCCCGGAATGGATTGCCAGGTATGGGCCAGCGGATCGCGCACCGCCTGCACCAGACGCGGCTCGATCCGCCGGCCGCCATTGGCCAGCATGGCCGTCGCCACCGCCAGTTGCAGCGGCGTGGTCAGGTGATAGCCCTGGCCGATTCCGGCGATCACCGTCTCGCCGGGATACCAGGGCTGCTTCCAGCGGCGCTGTTTCCATTCGCGCGAGGGCAGCAGACCGGACGACTCGCCCTCCAGGTCGATTCCTGTTTTCTCGCCCAGCCCGAACTGCGCCAGGTAATCGTGCATGCGGTCGATGCCCATGTCCACCGCCAGCTTGTAGTAATAGGTATCGCACGACTGCGAGATGGATTTGCGCAAATCGACCACCCCGTGCCCGCCGGCTTTCCAGTCGCGGAAGCGGTGCCGGCTGTTGGGCAACGAGAAATAACCGGGATCGTCGATGCTGTCGGACGCCTTGCGTACGCCCAGTTCCAGTCCGGCCAGCGCCATCAGCGGCTTGATGGTCGAGCCCGGCGGGTAGATGCCGCGCAGCACGCGGTTGACCATCGGCCGCTCGGGCGACTCGTTGAGCGATTTCCAGGTTTCCGGATCGATGCCGTCGACGAACAGGTTGGGATCGAATCCCGGCTTGGACACCAGCGCCAGCACGCCGCCGGTGTTGGGGTCGAGCGCCACCAGTCCGCCCAGGTAATCGCCGAAGGCGTGTTCGGCCACCGCCTGCAGCTCCACGTCCAGGTGCAGGCGCAGATCCTTGCCCGGCACCGGCGGAATGCGGGACAGCATGCGCACTGCGCGGCCGCTGGCATCGGTCTCCATCTGGTCGAAGCCGGTGCGGCCGTGCAGCAGGGTTTCGTAACTCTGCTCCAGACCGGTCTTGCCGATATGAACGCTGCCCCGATAGTTCTGCTCGCGGCCGGTCTCGCGCAACCGCTTCAGGTCGCGATCGTTGATGCGGCCGATAAAGCCCAGTACGTGCGCCATGCCGGGCCCGGCCTGATAATTGCGGAACAGCCGCGCCTTCACTTCCACACCCGGCAGGCGATAGCGGTTGGCCGCCAGAATCGCCACCTCCTCGTCGGTCAGCTTGCTTTTCAGCGGCACGGTCTCGAACTCGTGCGACTCGGAGAGCAGGCGGCGGAAACGCCGCAGCTGCCCCGGCGTGATTTCCACCAGCTTGCCCACCTCGGCCAGCGTGGCGTCCAGATTGCCCGTCTGCGCACGGGTCAGTTCCAGCGTATAGGCAGAATAGTTTTCCGCCAGGATGCGGCCGTTGCGGTCGAGAATCAGCCCGCGGTGCGGTGCGGCAGGCACCAGCGAAATGCGGTTGCTCTCGGCGCGCTCGATGTAGTGTTCCTGCTGCATGATCTGCAGATAAAACGCGCGTGCCAGCAGCGCTGCCTCCAGCAGCGCGACGAACGCCGCACCCACTTTCAGCCGGCCGTGAAAACGGGCCAGTTCGCGATCCAGATTCTTCAGCGGTGTCGCGACGAGCATCCAGGGTCACGCCCGGTCCTGCAGGCCCTTGCCGTGCCATAGGCGCAGGAAGCCCGCAACCAGATACCACAGCACCGTGCTGCTCAGCACAGGCAGCAGCATGGCCAGCCCCGTCGGCGGATTGACCGCCAGCCAGCCGGCGAGCAGCACGACCAGCTGCACCGCCAGAAAGATGGGGAACAGCTGTGCCGCCTGCCGCAACGGATCGAACTGCAGCAGCCGCAGGCGCAGAAACAGCACCAGATAGACACCGATCACGTAGGCGATGGCATGCTGGCCGAACACCACCCCGTCCTGGAAATCGGCCAGCAGCCCGAGAAAAAACGCCGTGGCGAAGCCGATGCGCGCGGGCTGGTGCAAGGCCCAGAACAACACGCCGACCAGCACGAAATCGGGCCGCAGGGCCAGCGCCCAGCCGGTCCATGGCAGCTGCTCGAGCAGCACGGCCAGAATCAGGCTGCCGAGGAGGCGGCGCCAGCTGCCGAGCGCCTGGGCCGGTGCGGCGTTCATTGCGCGATCACCTGCGGCGCGGCGACCAGCACCAGCACGGCATTGGAACGGTTGAGCCCCGCCAGCGGCAGACACTCCACCCGCAGATAGGGGCTGGATTGCGAGCGCGACACCCGCGTGACACGCCCCACCGGAATCCCGGCCGGATAGACCCGGTCGATCCCCGACGTCAGCAGGCGGTCGCCCGGCCGGATGTCGGTCTGTGACGGCATGTAGCGCAGCTCCAGCTGGTTTTGCCCGCTGCCGGCTGCCAGGCCGCGCTGGCCGGTGCGCTCGACGAACACGGGTGTCAGCTGATGCGGATCGCTCACCAGCGTCACTTCGCTCGTTCCCGGATAAACCCGGCTCACCTGCCCGACCAGGCCCCAGGCATCGACCACCGGCAAGCCGCCGCGCAATCCTGCCCCGGCGCCCTGATCCAGGGTGATGCGCTGGGCAAACCAGTTGTGTCCCTGATACAGCAGGGCAGCCCGGACCATCTGCTGGCCGGACCGCGCCGGCAACTGCAGCAGGCGGCGCAATTCCGCATTTTCGCGGGCCAGCGCCTTCGCGACGCTGGCCCCGACCTGAACCTGCGCACGCTCGGCCAGCAAGGCGTCACGCTCTTTTTGCAGAAGACGGTGGCGGGTGAAAAACCCCGTCAGTTCGGCGGCGACATCGGAGGGCGCGCGCATGAGTTCACGTACCGGCNNGAGAAGCCGCTGCGCAAGCCGTCGAGGGTGTGGTAGCGGGTATCGAGCACGATGAAGCTCACGCCGATCAGCAGCCAGATCAGCAGGCGCGCCGTCGGCCCCAGCCGGCGGGCGAACATGAGCTGGCCGGGCATCGCCATTTATCGATGGCCCTTGTGCGGAATGATGCGTGTTGCCGGGATCACTCGTTGGTGAAGACCGAGGCCAGCTTGTCCATTTCTTCCAGCGCGCGGCCGGAACCACGCACCACACAGGTCAGCGGATCGTCGGCGACGATTACCGGCAGGCCGGTCTCTTCCATCAGCAGGCGGTCGAGGTCGCGCAGCAGCGCGCCGCCAC
>DONB01000178.1 GCA_003510325.1 Thiobacillus sp.
AGTCGCGCACGAACTGCTTGTCGAAGCTGGGCGGATTGCTGCCCGGCCGGTACTGGTCGGCCGGCCAGAAGCGCGACGAATCGGGGGTCAGCGCCTCGTCGATCCACACCAGCCGGCCCTCTTCATCCAGTCCGAACTCGAACTTGGTGTCGGCNNTCTGGTCAAAGCTGATGTTTTCGTCGTGCGCGCCGACCGTGGCCTTGGTCGACGGCGTGAAGATCGGCTCGGGCAGGCGGTCGGCCTGCTTGAGTCCGGCAGGCAGGGCGATGCCGCACACCGACTGGCTGGACTGGTATTCCTTCCAGCCCGAACCGACCAGATAGCCGCGCACGATGGCCTCGACCGGCAGCGCCTTCAGTTTCCTCACCACGATGGCACGGCCGGCGACCTGGTCGCGTTCGTTTTCCGCGACCACCGATTCCGGCGCGACATCGAGCGCCTGGCTCGGCACGATGGCTTTCAGCTTGTCGAACCAGAAGGCCGATACCTTGGTCAGCACTTCGCCCTTGCCGGAAATCGGCGTCGGCATCACCACGTCGAAGGCAGACAGGCGGTCGGTGGTGACGATCAGCAGCCTGTCGTCTCCGACGGCATAGATGTCGCGCACCTTGCCGCGGTGGACCAGCGGCAGCGAGGCGATGCGCGATTCGAGTAGGGGTGGGCCAAGGGGCGATGCGGTCATGGCGGGCGTTGCGGAATCGAAAGAGCCGGCATTATAGCCGCCGCGATAAAGGTCGCTCTGTTCGTACACGCCGCGCAGTTCGCGCAGTGCCANNGAGCCGAACAACTGGCCGAATGCGGCCAGCGCGAAGATGACCGCCACCGGATGCAGGCCGACCCGTTCGCCGACGATGCGTGGGGTGATCACGTAGCCTTCGAGGAGCTGGCCGACCATGAAAATCCCCGCTACCCAGGCTACCCCGTTCCAGTCGCCAAACTGCAGCAGCGCCACCAGCAAGGCCAGCGTCAGGCCCAAGCCGATTCCGAGAAACGGGACGAAGGACAGCAGTCCGGTGAGAATGCCGATCGGCAGGGCATAGTCGAGCCCCAGCACCCACAGTGCAATGGCGTGATACAGCGCGAGCAGGGTCATGACTGCCAGCTGCCCGCGCAGGAATTCGCCGACCACCGCGTCCATCGAACGTGCGACGCGGGTGGCGCTCGCCATCCAGGGGCGCGGCACCAGGGCGGCGACGCGCGCCACGATCACGTCCCAGTCCTTCAGCAGATAAAACATCACCACCGGAATCAGCAGCAGGTTGACCACCACGCCCAGGACGGCCAGCGCACCGGTTTGCAGGGAGGGCAGCCAGCTGTCGCTGTTTTCAGTGGCCTGTTCGGTCATCCAGCTTTTGAGCGCATCGAGGTTGGGGGCGATGGTGATGCCGAAGGTCTGTTGCAACCAGGGCAGAAAGCGGGTTTGCAGCAAGTCGAGGAAGGCCGGCAGGCGCTGGCTCAACTCGGCAAACTGGCCTTGAAACAGGGGCAGGGCAATCAGAATCAGGCCAAACACCGTAAGGCCCGCCAGCACGATTACCGCAACGGTTCCGGAAACGCGTGACCACCCGTGTGTTTCCAGCCGATCGACCAGCGGATCGAACATGTAGGCCAGCAGGGCGCCGGCCAGGAAAGGCGTGAGGATGGGGCCGAGCAGATAGACCAGTCCGCCCGTGACGAGCAGGACGGCGAGTGCAAGCCAGGGAATGTTGAGCGGGCGGATGGTAGGCATAGGCGGTAAAATAGCGCACTTTTTGATTCTGGAGCCGGGCGTGTCATCCATTTCCTACAAAGATGCCGGCGTCGATATCGACGCCGGCGATGCACTGGTCGAACGCATCAAGCCGCTGGCCAAGCGCACTATGCGCCCCGAAGTGCTGGCCGGCATCGGCGGCTTCGGCGCGCTGATCGAGATTTCCAAGAAATTCAAGGAACCGGTGCTGGTGTCCGGCACCGACGGCGTCGGCACCAAGCTCAAGCTGGCTTTCGAACTCAACCGCCACGACACCGTCGGCATCGACCTCGTCGCGATGAGCGTCAATGACATCCTGGTGCAGGGCGCCGAACCGCTGTTCTTTCTTGACTACTTCGCCTGCGGCAAGCTCACTCTCGACACAGCCGAAGCGGTGATCGCCGGCATCGCCACCGGCTGCGAGCAGGCCGGCTGTGCGCTGATCGGCGGCGAAACCGCCGAGATGCCCGGCATGTATCCCGATGGCGAATACGATCTCGCCGGCTTTGCAGTCGGCGTGGTCGAGAAATCCAAGGTCATCGGCGGCCAGTCGATTGCCGCAGGCGACGTGGTGCTGGGGCTGGCGTCTTCCGGCGCGCATTCCAACGGCTATTCGCTGATCCGCAAGCTGATCGATCTTTCCCACATCGGCCTCAAGTCCGATTTCCACGGCCGCCCGTTTGCCGACGCCGTGATGGCGCCGACGCGGATCTACGTCAAGCCGCTCTTGTCGCTGATGGAAAAGCTCCCGGTCAAGGGCATGGCGCACATCACCGGCGGCGGCATCACCGGCAACCTGCCGCGCTGCCTGCCGGAAGGCGTCGCCGCGCGCGTCGACCCCGACAGCTGGACGCGGCCGCCGCTGTTCGACTGGTTGCAGCAGGCCGGCAACGTCGAACCGGCCGAAATGCTGCGCACCTTCAACTGTGGCATCGGCATGTGCGTGGTGGTCGCGGCGAGCGACGCCGCAGCGGCGATCGCGCATTTGCAGGCCAGCGGCGAAACGGTATGGCAGATCGGTGAAATCGTCGCCCGCCCGGCAGACTCGGAACAGGTCATCTATCTGTGAGTTGTCGCGTCGTCGTGCTGCTGTCCGGGCGCGGCAGCAATTTCCAGGCGATTGCGGAAGCGCGGCTGCCGATCGAGATTGTCGCGGTCATCAGCAACCGGCCGCAGGCGGCGGGGTTGGCATGGGCGCGTGAACGCGGCCTGACAGCCGTCGCATTCGACCATACCGACCACGCCGATCGGGAAGCCTTCGATGCCCTGCTGGCCGACGAGATCGAGCGCCACCGGCCCGACCTGGTCGTGCTGGCCGGCTACATGCGCATCCTCAGCCCGGCCTTCATCGCGCGCTTCGAAGGCCGCCTGCTGAACATCCATCCCTCGCTGCTGCCCATGTTCCCGGGGCTGAAAACCCACGAGCGCGCGCTCGCGGAGGGCGTGAAAGTCCACGGCTGTACCGTGCACTTCGTCACCGCCGACCTCGACCACGGGCCCATCGTCATCCAGGCGGCGGTGCCGGTGCGCGCGGACGATACGCCCGCAACCCTGGCAGCGCGCGTGCTGCAGCAGGAGCACCGCGTTTATCCGCAGGCCGTCCGCTGGTTTGCCGAGGGCCGGCTCGAAATAAACCGGGGCCGCGTAAACTTGAAGGACGATTCGACGTCACAGTCTGTGTTTTCCACGGAAGGGTGACGATGCTCAAATTCCTCCTGCTGACCGCCTCCCNNTCGGCCAGGTGACCGACACCTTCACCCGCAGCGGCAGCCGCTACACGCTGACCAGCGAAACGCGCGCGAGCGGTCCGCTTAAAATGCTGTGGCCGGGCAGCATCCGGCTCGAAAGCACCGGCGTGGTGACGCCGCAGGGCCTGCGCCCCACCCAGTTCCGGCATGCCCGCAGCGATGCGCCGCACAAGCTGGCGACCGCGCGCCTCGACTGGAAACAGCGCAGCATCGCCTACCAGTACAAGGGAAGATCGTGGACGGTCGACGGCTTGCAGGCCGGAGCGCAGGATCAGCTTTCGCAGATGTATCAGTTCATGTTCGCGCCCAGGCTGCCCGCCGACTACAGCCTGCAGGTGGTGAGCGGGCGTGATCTCAACGACTATCGCTATGCGCGCAGCGACGGCGGCGCCATCCAGACGCCGCTGGGCGCGCTGGCGACCCAGCAATACCAGCGCATCACCCAAAAACCCGACGAAAAGGCCATCACTGTATGGGTCGCCCCCACGCGCGATAATCTGCCGGTGCAGATCCGCGTCAGCGAAGACGGCGTCACGCTCGAACAGCGTCTGGTGAGCGCCAGCGTAAAAGGCTGACCGGGTGAGGCGCAGCGTTCGCCCGTGGGGGTTGGCGCTGGCGGCCTCGCTGCTGCTGCATGGCAGCCTGCTGGGCGGACTGGAGTGGCGGTTGCCGCAGTGGGCGCCGCTTCCCGAACCGTCCGCTTACGATGTGACGCTGGTTTCGGCATCGCCCCCGGCACCTGCCGAAGCGGCCTCGCCACCACCCCGGACACCGCCGCCTCCGCCCAGGCCGGCGCAGACGGCCCCACCCCCCGAGCAGCCTGTTACGCCTCTTCCAGAGCCGCAGGCCGAATCGCCATTCGAAGCGGCCGCGCCCGCCGAACCCGAGGCGACACCCGCTTCGCCGGCCATGCTTCCCGATGCGGCGCCCGTCGAGCCCATTGCCGTTGCCGCGCCACCGATTCTGAATGCTTTGCCGCCGCGCCTCGACCTGCGGTTCCAGGTGCGCTACGGGCTGGCGGCGGGCGAGCAAACCCTGGTGTGGGTGAACGAAGGCGCGCACTACACGCTGACCAGCGTGGCGTCGGCGACCGGCCTCGCCGGCGTGTTCTATCGCGGACGCTTCGTGCAGACCAGCCGCGGCCGCATCACGCCGAGTGGGCTGCAGCCGGAAGCGTTCTGGGATCAGCGTGGCGACAAGCGCAGCAGTGCGCGTTTCGATGCGGCCGCCGGCCGCCTCACGCTGGATCCGGCAAAAGGCGCACCGCGCCACTTTGTCTACGAGGGCGAGGTGCAGGATGCGCTCAGCCTGTTTTTCCAGCTGGCGCTGACCGCGCCGCCGTCCGACGGGACGCTGAGCTACAAGGTGTTCAATGGCAAGAAACTGCGCGACTACACGTATGAAGTGCGCGGCGAGGAAACGCTGGATACCGAGCTGGGTGTGCTGCGCACGCTGCATCTTTCGCGCGTGGCCGATCGCGATGGCCGCTTCGAGGCTTGGCTCGCGATCGACCGCCATTACCTGCCTGTGCGCGTGTTGCGCAGCGACGACAAGGGCAGCGAAATGGAACTCAGAGTGCTGTCGATCGCGCCCTGACGACTAACGCGGCAATCCACCGACCTGCGTCCGCGCCGTGATGCCGCGGCGCTGGAATTCGCCCTGCCGCACTTCCAGCGCGTAGCGCACGTCCGTCGCGGGGCAGTGCAGCGTGTCCGTACGCGGCTGCATGTCGGCGAAGCCCGCGATGCGGCCGGACGCATCAATGAATGCAATCGACAGCGGCAGCGGCGTGTCGCGCATCCAGAAACAATGCCGGTCCGGCTGTTCGAACACGAACAGCATGCCGCCGTCGGCGGGAAGATGGGTGCGGCCCATCAGCCCGCGGGCGCGTTGTTGCGGGGTGGCGGCAAGCTCGGCCTGAAAGACGTGCGGACCGATGCGCAGCGGCAGTCGCGCGTCGTTCGCTGCGGCACTCGCGGTGGTGCACAGCAGGAGCAGCATGAATGCGCCAGCGCTTGCACTCCAACGCCAACTTTCATTCGATGCGCTATAGCGCATGGCGCATCTGTTCGGCCAGCTGCAGCGCGGTTTCCAGGTCGGCATCCAGCACGTTGAAATGGCCCATCTTGCGACCCGGCCGCGCCGCTTCCTTGCCGTACAGGTGCAGCTTGATGGCGGGGTGCGCCAGCAGCGCGTCCCAGTGGGGTCCGCCGTCGTGCCAGCGGTCGCCGAGGATGTTGACCATCGCCACCGGTGACAGCAGGCGGGTGTCGCCGAGCGGCAGGCCGGCGAGTGCGCGCACCTGCTGCTCGAACTGGTCGGTGACGCAGGCGTCCAGCGTGTAGTGGCCTGAGTTGTGCGGACGCGGCGCGATTTCGTTGACCATCAACTGGTCGCCGGCGACGAAGAATTCGACTGCCATCACGCCGACATAGCCGAGCTTGTCCGCCACGTCGCGTGCCATCTCGCGCGCCTGATCGGCCAAGCTGTCGGCCACGCGGGCGGGGACGATGGATACGTCGAGGATGCCGTTCTCGTGGCGGTTTTCGGCAACCGGGAACAGCGCGCATTCGCCCGCGTCGCTGCGCGCCAGCACCACCGATACCTCGCATTCCAGCTTGACGAAGCCTTCGAGCACGCAGGGCTGGCCGCCGAACTCGCGGAATGCGGCGCGCGCGTCCTCGGGCGTGTTGATGCGCGCCTGGCCCTTGCCGTCGTAGCCGAAGCGCGACACCTTCAGCAGCGCCGGGGTGCCGGTCGCCGCCAGCGCGGCGTCGATGTCGGCCTCGCTGTTGACCAGCGCGAACGGCGCGGTGGCGAAGCCGTTGTCGGCAAGCCAGGATTTTTCGTGGCTGCGGTCCTGCACGATGGCCACTGCCGCGGCGCCGGGCGAGACCCGGCAATGGTTCGCCAGCTCGATCAGGCTCGCGGCAGGCACGTTCTCGAATTCGGTGGTGACGGCGGCGCAGGCAGCGCCAAGCTGTTTCAGCGCGGCGTGGTCGGTATAGTCGGCGCGCACATGCACATCGGCCATCTGTCCGGCCGGACTGGCGGCATCGGGGTCGAGCACCATGACCTTGTAGCCCATGGTGCGCGCGGCGATGGTGAACATGCGGCCGAGTTGGCCGCCGCCGAGAATACCGAGCATGGCGCCGGGCAGGATGGGCAGCGACTCACTCGACATCGGGCAGCCCCATTGCCATCACCGAATCCGCCTGACCGCGGCGGAACTCGTGCAGCTGTTCGGCCAGGCCATTGTCGTAACGCGCGATCAGCGCCGCGGCGAACAGCGCCGCATTGGCCGCGCCGGCCTCGCCGATGGCAAAAGTGGCGACCGGAATGCCTTTCGGCATCTGCACGATGGACAGCAGCGAGTCCATGCCCTTGAGATATTTCGACGGCACCGGAACGCCGAGCACCGGAACGATGGTTTTCGACGCGATCATGCCCGGCAGGTGGGCGGCACCGCCGGCGCCCGCGATGATGGCCTTGATGCCGCGCGCTTCGGCGGCCGAGGCGTATTCGTAGAGCAGATCCGGCGTGCGGTGCGCAGACACCACCCTAGTTTCGAAATGGATGCCCAACTGCTTCAGCAGCATCGCCGCGTGCTTCATCACCTCCCAGTCGCTGGAAGAACCCATCACCACACCGACCAGAGGCGCATTCATAGGTCTGACTCGTCGAAGAAAAGCGGCATTTTAACGCGAGAGGCTCCTACAATTCGCGCGTCGTCGTTTCGGATCGATGCCATGCCCGTCACCCTGCAAACCGTCCTGCTGCTGACCGCGTCCAATGTCTTCATGACCTTCGCCTGGTATGCGCACCTGAAGAACCTGGCCGACAAGCCGTGGATCGTCGCCGCGCTGGTGAGCTGGGGCATCGCGCTGTTCGAATACGCGTTCCAGGTGCCGGCCAACCGCATCGGCTACACCGTGTTGAGCCTGCCGCAACTGAAGATCCTGCAGGAAGTGATCACGCTGTCGGTGTTTGTGCCGTTCGCGATCTTCTACATGCGGGCGGAACTGAAATGGGATTTCCTGTGGGCCGCGCTGTGCCTGGTGGGCGCGGTCTATTTCATGTTTCGCGGGACGCAGTGAGCGAGGCGGGCGATTTTTTGGCTATGGTGAAAGTCCCCAGGCTGCTGCGGGCATCCGCCCGGCGGTGCGTTCCTGGCCAACACGAAGGAGGTCTCATGCACACTCGAGTGATTGCACGCCGGTCCCGCACACAAGGCTTGCTGCCGGCCTTGCTGCTTTCCGGAGTTTTCGCCGCGGCCGCAGCCGTTGCAGAGGGTCCGCCGCTTTCGAACACCGCAGGGAATCCCGCGCTCAAGTGGGGCGGCTGTCCCGACTTCATGCCCAAAGGCTGCGAGATTGCGGTGCTCCACGGCGATCCGGGCAAAAGCAATGCCGATGTCTTCTTCAGGGTGCCCGCGAATGCAGCGATCCCGCGTCACTGGCACACTTCGGCCGAGCGCATGGTGCTGGTGGCCGGCGAGCTTCACGTGACCTATGACGGGTATCCGACCGCCGTGCTCACGCCGGGGTCCTATGCCTATGGCCCACCCAGGCTGCCGCATGCGGCGCTGTGTGGGGCGGCAGGCCCCTGCACCCTGTTCATCGCATTCGAGGCACCGGTGGATGCGGTTGCGAGCGACGATGCCCGGAAATAGCTGAGCCATGTGCCTGGCGTCCAAAACAAAACGCCCCGCACGGGGCGGGGCGTTTCGGTACGGCGGCTTGCCTGATCAACTCACACGCAACCGGTCGGCTTCGGGGTGCCGGCGTAGCGGCCGGCCTGCTTGGCGGGCCCGAACGGGAACAGGTCGAACAGGAATTTCTTGTCGCCCCATTCGTCGCCGAATTCTTCCTTCAGGCCCTTCTGCAGGAAGCGCAGGTTGGGGGCGGTGCCGTTCTGGGCGAACTGGTCGCGCATGTAGTGGATGACCTTCCAGTGGTTCTCGGCCAGTTCCAGGTTGTCTTCCTTGGCCAGTTCGACAGCCAGTTCCTCGGACCAGTCTTCCAGGTTGACCAGATAGCCTTCAGGGTCGGTTTCGACCATTTTGCCGTTGATTTCACGTTCCATGATGCAGTCCTAGCGTTCAATAAAAATTGCGATGCCGCACAATAGAATAACCAAGTAATTTGGTCAACCATTTTCTTTACAGGGGTATTGGGCAGTTTGCGGCTCGAACGACCACAGCGGGGAAGCCGGCAATCAGCGCAACGCGAACGCCAGCACGACCGGCATGACGGCGAGTGCCGCCAGATTGCCGAGCAGCACGATCGACGCCACCCGTTCCGGTTCCTGGCGGTACTGCTCGGCCATCAGGTAGTTCAGCACCGCCGGCGGCAGCGCGCCGAACACCAGCAGGATGGACTGCTGCACCGGGTCGAGGTCGAGGAAGGGCGTCACCAGCAGCACCATGACGATGCCGGTGGCGGGCGACACGATGCCGCTCGCCACGCCGATGTGCCAGTCGCGGAACGACACCTGGTTCAGCCGCACCCCCAGCGCGAACAGCAGCATCGGGATCGAGGCATCGCCGAGCATCTTGATCGCGGTGTAGAGCGGCGCCGGCAGGTTCATCCCGGACAGGCTCACCGCCACGCCCAGCACGGTCGCCGCCATCACCGGGGTTGTCAGCAGCTGCACGAGCCGCAGGCGGTGGGCCAGCATGTAGGGGCCCATCGAGAAGTGCAGCACCATCTCCACCAGGAACAGGATGATCGCCGCGCCCAGGGCGGCTTCGCCGAAGGCGAGCACGATGAGCGGGATGCCCATGTTGCCGGAGTTGTTGAACATCATCGGCGGCACGAAGGTTTTCGCGTCGACCTTCAGCAGCCGCGCCACCGGCCAGGCGAGCAGACCCGAGCCGAGGATCACCAGCGCGCCGCCCAAGGCCAGTTGCCAGTAGTGCGCGAAGTCGAATTCCTTGGAGGCGAGTGCCGCGAACACCAGCGCCGGCACCAGCACGTCCATGCTGATCTGGTTGGTGACGCCGATGTCGGGGCGCTTGACCCGCCCGTACCACCAGCCGATGCCGATGATCGCGAACACGGGAAAGACGATGGAGAGGATGCGCAGGCCGAGCATCGCGAAATGGTAGCCGAATGCCTGCCGGTGCGCGCGGCTCGCCCGGATCGCGCGCCGTGTTTATGTTCCGGCGGNNCGACTCGCCCTGCGCGCGCTGCAGCCAGGCGTAGTAGGCGTCGTACATCACCATGCCTTGCTGCAGCATCGCGTGGTCGTCCGCATAGAGCGCAGACAGTCCCAGCGACTGCGCCAGCAGGCCGGCGCACTGCGGCGCCAGGTCGATCCGGCCGGTGTCGGCGCCGCGCACGATGACGGCGAGTTGCTGCAAGGCCGGATCAGTCAATCCGTGCAGACGCAAAAAGGCATCGAAGCTGCACAGTTCGCCCACGTGGCCATATTCCGCGCCGGGAATGTCGTAGGGGATCGCGCCGGTCTCTTCAGCGACTTTCATCACGTCGCCGGCGGGCACGTAGAGAAACTCGGCCGCCGGGTCGATGAAGCGTGCGATCA
>DONB01000241.1 GCA_003510325.1 Thiobacillus sp.
GGCACCTATCTGACCGAGGCGCTGGTGACTGAGGGCAGCAAGGCGGCCGGCATGAATCTGCGCGAGATCGAGGCGGCGCTGGAGAACGCGGATGCGCAGATCATCGGCCTGGTGCGCAACGACGTGCGGGTGTCGGCGCCGAATGCGGGCCGCCATATCCTTGCCGGCGACATCCTGATCATCGAGGCGGAGGCGGAAACGCTCGCCAATGCCCTGTCCAGCCTCGGGCTGGTGCTGGAGGAAGCCCAGCACAAGGCGGAAAAGGAGGAAACGGGCGAAGCGGCAGAGGCCGGGGAGAAGGCGCCCCCCTCCGACGATACCGTGCTGGTGGAACTGGCGATCCTGCCGACCTCCCNNGAGGCCCGGCTGCGCACCTATCGCTTCAAGGCGGGCGACGTGCTGATGATGCGGGGGACACCCGAGGCCATTGCCGAATTCGCCAGCGTCGCCGGCTGCGTGCCGCTGGCCGAACGTGCGCTGTACATTCCGGACAAGCGCAAAGCCATCACGGCCAGCGTCATCATGGCGCTGGCCGTGGCCGTGGCGACGCTGGGCCTGCTGCCGATCGCGCTCGCCTTCACCGCCGGCGTCCTCGCCTCGATGGCGCTGCGCACGGTGCCGCCGCGCGCGGTGTACGAGGCCATCGATTGGCCGGTCATCGTATTGCTCGGCGCGCTGATCCCGGTTGCCGCGGCGATGCAGAGCACCGGCACCGCCGACCTGATCGCACGATTCCTGCTGGAACACATCGCCCAAGGGCATGCCGCCGTCGGGCTGGCGACCATCCTCATCGTCACCATGGTACTGACCGACCTGATGAACAACGCCGCCACGGCGGCGGTGATGTGCCCGATCGCGCTGGGCGCCGCCAGCCAGCTGGGCGCAAATCCGGATACCTTCCTGATGGCGGTGGCGGTCGGCGCCTCCTGCGCATTCCTGACGCCGATCGGCCACCAGAACAACACCCTGATCCTCGGACCGGGCGGCTTTCGCTTCGGCGACTACTGGCGCATGGGCCTGCCGCTGGACATGATCGTCGTCGGCACGAGCCTGCCGATGCTGATGTGGGTCTGGCCCTTGTGAATCGCCGCCCGCACAGGCGAAGGATTATTTCCTGATGCGGGACTTGGCGGATTCGATCGCCTCGCCGATTGCGTCCCAGGCCATTTCGACACCGGTCTTCAGGTCCTGCCAGGCCCCTTCGCCCGCATTGCGCAGCGACTCCAGCTTGGCGCGCGCCTCGTCCTGCTTCTCGCGCAGTGCGGCGATCTGCTTGTGATACGCATCGCGCGCGCCGACCTCGGCGTGCTCCGCTCTGGCCTCCAGGGCGTCGATCTCGGCATTCCCCTTGTCCAGCAGGGAATGCATCTTGCGAACGAATTCGTCACGGGTGCTCATGGGCTGCTCCTTTGAATGTCGAGGGGATTCAGTTGGCGTTCCGCGCAAGCGCGCGGTCGACCTTATCGTCCATTTCGCCGACCAGGGCCGCAAGACCGTTGGCGGCTTCGTCGAGGGATTGTTTCATCGATTGCTCCACCGCGTCCATGCGCGTGTCGATCCCTGCGATCGCACCACGCAATTGCGCAAACTCCTGCTCGATCTGCGTACGCAGTTCGCTGAGGCGCGAGGCCTCGGCGGTTTCCGCAAGCGTGCGCTGGGCCTGCAGCTCCTGGCTGTGGCGGCGCGATTCCATCAGCATGCTGGTGCGCAGCGTCAGGGCGTAGAGGACGAACAGCGCCACCAGCACCAGCGTGACGCCAAGCATGATCACGCCGAGCGGCCCATCGACCTCGAAAACAAGGAAGGACAACGCGGCCGGCGCGCTGAGCACCGACCAGTTCGCCAGCGTGAACACCGCCAGCAGAAACAGCGCCACCAGAATGACTACCCCCAGAAAATTCATCGTATCCCCTTCCGTTCGACACACTTCGATGCTTTCATCATAGACATGATGCAAACCGGTCCGGCAACCGGCGCGTCGCAGACACGGTTCGCGCCGCAGCGCATAATTTCCTTTTGGACCGACGAAGCCCCCATGACCGCCACCCGCCTGCCCGTCCTGTCCCTGCTCGAAACCCGCGTTCTCGGCGTGCTCTGCGAAAAGCAGCACACCGTGCCCGACACCTACCCGCTGTCGCTCAACGCCCTGGTGGCCGGTTGCAACCAGAAGACCAGTCGCCACCCGATCATCGAAGCCGGCGAGTCCGAGGTGCTGTCCGCCATCGACAGCCTCAAGGGCCCGGCCCTGGTCATCGAGACCAGCGGCGGCCGCGTCACCCGCTACGCGCACAACATGGAACNNGGCGGTGGAAGGTTTCCTTCAGGAACTGGCCGAACGCCCGGAAGGCGCGATGGTGGTCGAGCTCCCGCGCCAGCCCGGCGCGCGCGAGAACCGCTGGGCGCATCTGCTGTCTGGTGCCCCCGTCATCGAGGACGTCCCGGCCGCCTCACCGACAGGCACCGCCGCCGATGTCAGCGTCGGCGAAATCGCCGCGCTCAAGGCCAACGTGGCACGGCTGGAGGCGGAGGTCGATGCGCTGAAGAACGTGGTGGAGAAGCTTTGTACCGAGCTCGGGGTGTCGGACTGATGGATGCACGCGCTGACGCGATCCCGCATGGCCGACGCACTGTGTGCCGCATGGGAGCGCCGCGTCGATGACCCGCCCCGACATGCCCCGCCTGATCCGGACTGCCCGCAGCCTCGTCCTCGGCCTCGCGTGCGGTCTGTGCGGCCTCCCGCCTGCGGCGGCCGACAGCGCGGCGGATGCGGATCCGGTTGCCTGGTCCGATGCGACCTGGAACCCGTCCTCGCCGCTGGCGACCCATGCGCGTTTCCTCAACCACGACACGGTGCTGCACGAAACGGATTCTGCGCAGGAGGCCGGCTACGCGTGGCGCGGCGCCGCTCCCACTCGGCCGGACTGGCGTGGCGTGGGACGCGATGTCACGTATTTTCTTGGCTACCAGTTTGCCGCCATCGCGGTGATCTACCTCGCGCCCGAGAGCATCTCCGGCTGGGATCGCGAGCAGAAGGAGAACTACAGCTTCGACAAGTGGCGCAACAATGTGAGCGAGCCGGTGTGGGACGAGGACCGCTGGTGGATCAATTACATCCTGCACCCCTACTGGGGCGGTACGTACTACATCCGGGCGCGGGAACGCGGCCTGGATCGGGCGCAGGCATTCTGGTATTCAGCGCTGCTGTCGACGCTGTGGGAATACGGCGCGGAAGCGCTGGCCGAGCCCGTTTCGGCCCAGGATCTGGTGGTGACCCCGGTGGCGGGCTTTCTCGTCGGCGAATACCTGCTGTCGCCATTGCAGAAACGCATCCGCGCCAAACCTGGAACACTCGACTGGTCTGACAAGGCCCTGCTTTTCATGATCGATCCGCTGGGCGTGATCAACGCGGAAACGGACCAGTTGCTGGGGGTGAAAACCACGCTGCAGTGGCAGCCCATCGGCTTGCACAATCCCGCCCTCACGACGGCGATGGGCGGCATGACCGCCACCCAGACAGGGCGCCTGTACAGCACGGCGCCGGCCTGGGGGCTGCAGCTCCGGGCCGACTGGTAGCCCCGTTGCACACCGTCACAAGCCGCCCCCGAAAACCCTTGTGAAGCGGCGAACCGGCCGAGCATAATGACCGCGCTGAAAAATCGTTTCAGCCTTGTTCATTCATCAGGGGGAATACAAAAATGAAAGCACACGTACTGGCCTTCGCATGCTGCGTGGCCGTGGCCGGCCTGTCGGGCTGCGCGCTCACTACCGAGCAGGTCGAGCTCAATTACGTCCAGCAGGCAGACGCTGCCAGAATCGCGGGCGCCGAGAATGTGTCCGTGAACGTGCAGGTCGCCGACCAGCGGCTGGACAAGAGCAAGATCAGCAGCAAGAAGAACGGCTACGGCATGGAGATGGCGCCCATCACCGCCGCCGAGGACGTGGCCGTCACCGTCCGCAAGGCCATCGAAAAAGAGCTCCAGGCCCGCGGCTTCCAGCTCGGTTCGGAAGCCGCGCTCGTCAAAATCGCCGCCGACCTCACCCGCTTCTACAACGACCACAAAATGGGCTTCTTCGCCGGCGATGCCGTGGCCGACCTCAACATGTCGGTCATCGTGAAATCGAACAGCGGCGCGCTGCTGTACTCGAAGCAGATCGTCGCCCAGGGCATGGAGAAGAACACCCAGCTCGCGAGCGGCAAGAACGCCAGGATCGCGCTGGAGCGTGCACTCGAAAATGGCATGAAGACGCTGTTCGAAGACCGCGCCTTCGTCTCTGCCCTGCTGGTGTCGACCGAGTCCAAAGCGGCCGTGAAATAGGTTTTTCAACGCGAAATGAAAGGCGCGCCACCGGCGCGCTTTTTTGTTGATGCATGCCCTGCACGGACATCTATATTTCAGTCCACGGTGAATTTTCCATGCGGAATCGACGCCGCAGAAAGGAACGCGACCATGGAACTGAGCTCGAGCGCATTCGCCCACAATGCCGACATCCCCAGTCTCTACACTTGCGAGGGCCGCGACCAGTCGCCGCCCTTGGCCTGGTCGGGCGTGCCGGCCGGCACCCAAAGCCTGGCGCTGATCGTCGACGACCCCGACGCGCCCGATCCCGCCGTGCCGATGATGACCTGGGTGCACTGGGTGCTCTACAACATGCCGCCTGCCACGACCGGGCTCCCTGCCGGCGTGTCCCATGCAAGCCTGCCGCCCGGCACGCGCGAAGGCCTCAACGACTGGCAGCGTGAAGGCTACGGCGGTCCCTGCCCGCCCATCGGGCGCCATCGCTATGTTCATAAATTGGTTGCGCTCGACATCGTCCTGCCGGTTCTCAAGCCGGCGACCAAGGCCGCACTGGAGAAGGCGATGCAGGAGCATATCCTGGCGCGGGGGGAACTGGTGGGGTATTACAAAAAGAAAAAATAAAGGCGTGTGCGTCGCAGTGGTCCGGTTGCAGGCAGCCATGAACAGACTGATTCATATGGCCAAAAGCTGCTCGTGGCCTTGATTCCTTGCAACGACCCAGGGAGTGCTTCTACGCTGGGTCAGCGACCATTCGCCGCCATACCGCGCAGGGTCATGATCGTGGCTGCTGCCAGGGCGACCAGTTTGCCGTCCTCGCGGACGATCTCGCATNNCCGTGTTGGACGGGACGGGCCGTGGCCGACAACACCGACTTCCACACCGGCCGGAAGAAGCTGATGCGGAGGTCGACGCTGGTGAAGGTTTCGCCCTCTTCAATCGTGGTCGAGTGCGCCGTGCCGATGGTGGCGTCGGCCAGTTCACTCAGCAGTCCGCCATGTACCGTGCCTTGCTGGTTGCCATGGATGTCGGCGTCAGCATTCATTTCCAGGCGCGCGTAAGCCTTGTCGATGCCGGTGATACGGAAGCCCAGCAGTTTCGAGATAGCTGTCGGGTACTTCATTTCCGAAGTGGCCCCTGCGGGCAGGGTGCCCGCAAGTTGATGCTGTAAATATTCCAGTGTGGAAAATTTTGCAGTCATTGTCTTTCTTCTCCCGAGGATGCTGCAGAACCAAAATACGTCGCCCCTGCGCTTGGTATGTAAATCATGTCGGTCTCCCCGAAGTCCTGTCCAAGTTGCGTAATAAGCGTGGTGACCTGTCCCCGATGATGGGTTTGGTGATGAAACAGATGCACCAGGATCAAACCGAGCGGCAGGATCATCTTCGTTTTCTTGAGCAAGGACACATAGGCGACAGGACCGGCAAGACGCGATGGTTCGAGCATGGCGACATACTCCTGAATGTCGCTGTCCGTCTTCGCGCGCTCACGTTCAAGCGCGGCGTAATCGGCATACAGCTCCTGGTCGAGAGATGCGGCCGCAAATGGTTCGCCCCGCAAGCGCCCCAGCCACAGGCGATCTACAAGCAACAGATGGTTGAAGGTGCCGTGCACGGAGCGGAAGTAGGCGCCGAGATCCTGCTTGCGCTCTTCTTCGGAAAGCCGCGCGCAGACCGCGTAGAGCTTCTCGTTCATCCAGCGGTTGTGGTCGGCCATCAGGACCAGCATATTCAAGTCATACNNTTTCATTCGTGACCGGAATCTTTCATCGAACCGGAACGACATAACTGCGCCAATCTGGCGAACCAGGCATGGATGGCCTGACTCCGCAGCCGCTTCGCCTGTCGTTCGTAGTAGCCGATATCGATACCCTTGCCCGCCGTGCGTCGGATGGGGGGGTCACCCCCAATCATCCTCGCGGCATCAGGCGCATGCTCCTGTGCATCGTTCATAGCCAGAGCAGCGGCGCGGTGGCAGCCGTCAACACCGCCATGCCGCGATTGATCCGCTGCAAACCGGCTGGATCCTTTATCCAGGCCAGCAAAGTCGCGCCGCTCGCGGCCCATATGCCAATGCCCGGCAAGGCTGTGAGGCAGAAAATCAGTGCGGTCGCGAGCACGCTCTCAAGGTACTGCCCCCCTGCGGGCACGAAGCCGGCAATGACTGTTGTCGCGATCAACCAGACCTTGGGATTGGCGAGCTGATAGAGCACGGCTTCTCCGAATCGGATCGGATGGAGCGCATGCCGGGCCTGCGATGCGCCGGCTCGCCAGAACTGGCGCGCGAGGCAGAGCATGTAGATGCTGCCGGCGAGTTTGAGGGTGATTTGCACGGCGGGAACAGCAGCCAGCAGCGCACCGAGCCCGACGCCGACGAGGCAGATCATCAGGTAGGTCCCCCAAAGAATGCCGAGCACGTGCCAGCCGGTGCGGCGCAACCCGAAATTCAGTCCGGACGACAGGAGCAAGAGATTGTTGGGACCCGGCGTCACGCTGATCACGAAGGCAAAAGCGATCAACGCCAGTAGAGATTCGCTATCGTGCATCATGATGTCTCCCTGCAAAGCTCGGTTTGCGTATCCTTCGTCATCGTCTGGCGGCGCCACGCCATCATTGCAATGAGCGCGACACATGCGGCCGCCATCGCAGCCGGAAAAAGCAGGGTGGCCGTCGAATACCGTTCGAGCGCGGCGATAACCAGCGCGTTGCGCACGACCAGAATGCCCAGGAAGCCCATCGGCTCGGAATACGGTCGATGCCAGGACTTGCGTGCTGTCGGTCCGAAACCGAGGAGTTCGATCGCCGTGACGATGACGATCGCCCAGAGCGGATCGCTCGCCATGAACCACAGCGGCAAAGCCGCCAATCCTGCGATGAAGAACAGCCAGTCNNCAGTCCGTGCGGGTGATCGTGATGTCCGCACGTTTCGCGTACGCCAGCGCGGCGACGAGGAGCGTGATCGCGCCGGAAAATCCAACGGCCCAGGCGCCGGCGCCCCCCTGAGCGCTCAACGTCGCATAGAAAGCGACACACGTGTTCGTACCCCAGACCACCCAGGAAAAGACATGCGGCCGAGTGGCGCCGACCAGGATTGACCGGATATAGGGCACGAATGCGGCGAACGTCAGCGCCATCGCCGCAGCGCTCATCCAGACCTTGTAGGCTTGATCATCCATTTGTGCGGGTCTCAGCCAGTCTGGGCATACAGCGCCCGCCCGCGAACCGCCCGGCCGTTCGCGTCCAACTCAAACAGCTCGGCCGCAAGGCCGCGATGGCCGCGGTACAGAATCGTCAGACAGTCCACGCCCGCCAGCACGTCGACAAGATCGAAGCGCAGCGTCGGCACGCCGGCAAGCGCTGCACGCCAGTAAGCCTCTACGGCCGCTTTTCCCTTGAGCGTGCCCGTGGGTTCGCCTGCGACCTGGATGACGAGCGGCGAAGAAAACTCGAAGTCGTCGCTGTAGTGGGCGAGAACCGCATCGAGGTCGTGCGCGTTCCAGGCATCGATCCAGCCCTCGGCAAAGGCACGGGCGACGGCGGGTGGCGGTATCGGCATAGCGTGTTCCTGCAGGGAGTCGGGAGAGCATTCGGAAGACTCGCCTCCTTGTTGCCGACTGTACCGACGAGCTGGCTACCAATACAGAATCAGAACTGATAAATTGATACGGCACAGATATTTGGATTGAATATCTGTATTGGCATATGCCGTAACGATCTGTACCGACTGGAAGCCGCCATGAGACCGCTCTATCAGCATGTTGCCGCCGAGTTGACGCAGCGAATCACAGAAGGCGTGTATGCCCCCGGCGCACGCCTGCCGGGCGTTCGCAGCGTGGCGCGTCAGCGCGGCGTCAGTGTGGCGACCGTGGTCGCCGCGTACCGCAAGCTCGAAGACGACGGCCATATCGAAGCGCGTGCGCGCTCGGGGTTTTATGTGCGTGCGCGCCGCGCCATCCATGCAATAGAACTNNCCCCGTCTCGTCACCGGCCAGGAAATGGCCATGGCGCTGATCAAGGCCGCCAACGATCCCGGGATCGTCCAGCTCGGGGCTGCCGTGCCCGATCCGGACTATCTGCCCACCCAGGCAGTGGCGCGAGCCGTGGCCCGCGTCGCGCGGCTGCAGCGTACGCGGGCGGCCGGTTACATGATGCCGCCCGGCGCGCCGGAGTTGCGTCGTCAGATTGCCCGCCGCATGAGCGAAACAGGAGGCGGCATTTCAGCCGAGGACATCGTCATCACCACGGGATGCCAGGAAGCCCTGAGCCTGGCCCTGCGTGCCGTCACCCAGCCAGGCGACGTGGTCGCAGTCGAGTCCCCGGCGTTTTACGGGCTGCTGCACGTGCTGGAATCACTAGGACTGGAAGCGCTGGAGATTCCCGCCCATCCGCACGAAGGCATGGCCCTGGATGCGCTCGCCTTTGCATTCGAACGCTGGCCTGTGAAGGCATGCGTGGTCGTACCCAATTTCAGCAATCCACTCGGCTTTTGCATGCCGGACACCCACAAGCGCGCCTTGATCGGCCTGCTGGCCAAACACGGCGTCCCCCTCATCGAGGACGACGTCTACGGCGACCTGGGATTCGACCATCGGCGGCCGTCCACCTGCATGGGGCTGGCACCCGATGCCGACATCATTCACTGCAGCTCGTTTTCCAAGACGCTGGCGCCCGGCCTGCGCATCGGCTGGGTAGCGGCCGGCCGGCATCGCGAACGGATCGAATATCTGAAGTACGTCAGCAGCATCGCCAGCCCCACCGTGCCCCAACTGGCCGTGGCCGAACTACTGGAAAGCGGCCGCTACGAACGTTACCTGCGCGAGGTACGCGGCAAGTACGCGAGTGCCGTGTCGCGCATGGGCGACGCCGTCATGAAATACTTCCCCGAAGGCACCCGGGTCTCCCAACCGCAGGGCGGTTTCGTTCTCTGGGTGGAATTGCCGGGCACGATCGACAGCTTCGAGCTCGCCCGACATGCGCTGAAACAAGGCGTGAGCATTGCTCCGGGGCCCCTTTTCTCCGCGAGCGGAAAATTCAGGAACTTCATCCGGCTGTCCTGTGCGCGGGTCTGGGACGAAAGACTTGAACGTGCGCTGACAACCTTGGCAGGACTGGTTCGGTAATGCCTCAATCGGGATGGCATACCCGTCCCCTGCCACCTTAAATTCCCGTTTCTGGCCGTTCAGTTCCCGTCAGGCCCTGAACAGGGNNAGCATTGGGCTTCTTCTATTCTCGCGTGTGATGATGCCTATCGATGGATCAAGATAATCTACACTGATCAGTAGTGCCGGCTTAATCGGCACATCCAGTCTCTTGGGAGTGCACAGTGGGCAGGCACATTCTCTTAATTCAGGGCCACCCGGATGCCAGCCAACGTCATTTATGCCACGCGCTGGAGGATGCTTACGAGCAAGGGGCAAACGCAGCCGGTCATGAGATCCAACGCATCAATGTGGCGACGTTAGATTTTCCAATATTGCGAAGCCAACTCGAATGGGAGCAGGGCGAGTTGCCGCCCGGTTTGACCCTTGCACAGGATGCCATCAAGTGGGCCGATCACATGGTGCTGTTTTTTCCGCTTTGGTTAGGCGACATGCCCGCGCTGCTCAAGGGCTTTCTTGAGCAAGTGGCACGTCCGGGTTTCGCTTTTTCGCGTAATGGCAAGAATCCGCTTGCAGTAAAGGGCCTGACTGGCCGGTCGGCGCGTGTGGTCGTTACCATGGGGATGCCGGCGACGGTCTATCGCTGGTACTTCCGAGCACACAGCATCAAGTCGCTCGAACGCAACATTCTCGGCTTTGTGGGAATTGCACCTGTACATGAAACCTTGGTCGGCATGGTCGGGAATATGGTCCCTGGGCTTGCCGACAAGTGGCTGGCAAAGCTGGAAAAGCTGGGTGAGCGCGGCGATTGAATCGGGGAGCCGAGTGAGCCGATCCGGTTTCAAATCGGATAACCATAATCTGTAATTTTTCTACAAACTTCCTGATCTAGGCTTGGCGTGTGCCCAGATGTGAAACCGGCAGATCAACAACAGGAAGCGCAAATGTTTTGGCCGTATTCCCGGATCTGCCTGATCCGTCACACCCCCAGCTGGCGCTGGCCATTTTGGCGTTGATTGCATTGTGCTTGGTGAGCCCGCCCGGGCTTGCGGCTTCGACCCGGGTGGCTTTGCTGAATGCTTCTCCCGAACTCACCGGTCTGGTGACATGCCTTGCCGCTCGTGTCGGGGATTCCGGTCCCCTGGTGCGTGCGGAAGCGCTGTCCGAAGGCCTGGAGTTTCGTATGCGAGTCCGCGCCCAACCCGGCGCGCCGGCCCTGCTGGTCGTCCAGGGCCTGCTCAAACCTGATGTCGCCGGCCTGATCGAGTCCCACAATCATGACGATGATGCGGAAGCTCAACCGGAGGCCGCCAGGCGTTTCTTCCATCTCCTGCGCATCCCCGTAGGCACACGCGCCTGGGTGTGGCAACCGGAACGGGAGACGGCCCTATGCGGCGAGGCTGCCAATTGGATTGCCGATTTGCGCAGTCGACCCATCCTGTTCGACCGACTCGAAGCGGGCGGTGACTCTCGTTAGCTGTACTGGTTAATCGTCTGCAGTTTTCAAGCCAGGGCGCAGGTGTTTTGTAATTACAGCGCCACACAGCTTTGCGATGTTGTCAGTCCCACCCCCCCCCGGAGACTGACCCATGCAACCCATGCTCAAACCCCTCGCCGCCCTGGTATGCCTGGCCCTGGCCGGCCCCGTTCTCGCCGATTGCGCAGGCACCGTCACCATCGGTGAAGGCGCCGCCCAGATCGTCACAACGGTTCCCAACAAGGCCGTTGGCAGCACCTGCCTGAACAGCCTGATCATCGACACCGCCGCGGAAACCGCCAACTACGGCAGCCACGGCGAGTTCGTCGCCACCCTCGCGAGGCAGGTGGCCGGTTGGGCAAGGACGCATGCGATCAGTCCGCGCGAAGCGGCCCGGTTGCTGGTGGCCGCTGCGAAATCCGACGTTGGCAAGACGGTGAAGGTACGCGTCATCGCGTTCAACGATTTCCACGGCAATATCGACGGTGCCAACCTGAACTTCACCAGCACCGTGGACGGCATCCCTTCCCGCACCCCGGCCGGCGGCGTCGACTACATGGCCGGCCTGGTGAAGCAGCTGAAGGCGGCCACGCCCAACAGCGTCGTGGTTTCTGCCGGCGACCTGATCGGCGCCAGCCCCCTGAATTCCTCCCTGTTCCACGACGAGCCCAGCATCGAAACCATGAACCGCCTGGGCCTCGAGTTCAATGCCGTGGGCAACCACGAATTCGACGAAGGCCGCGATGAACTGCTGCGCATGCAGAACGGCGGCTGCCATCCCACCGACGCCAACAGCTGCCAGGGCAACACCGTCGGCACCCCTTATCCGTTCGAAGGCGCCGCGTTCAACTTCCTCGCCGCCAACGTGGTGGATACCGCCAGCGGCAAGACCCTGTTTCCCGCCTATGGCGTGAAGAACTTCAAGGGCAACCGCGTGGCCTTCATCGGCATGACCCTGAAAGGCACGCCCAGCATCGTCACCCCCGCCGGCATCGCCGGCCTGGAATTCCACGACGAGGCCGACACCGTCAACGCGCTGGTGGGTAAGCTCAAGCGCCGCGGCATCGACGCGGTGGTGGTGCTGGTGCACGAAGGTGGCTTCGCTCCCGGCAGCATCAACGGCTGCTCCGGCGTCTCGGGCCCCCTGGTCGACATCGTCAGCCGCCTGGACGACGCGGTTGACCTGGTTGTCTCCGGCCATACGCACCAGGCCTACAACTGCAGCCTGCCCAGCAGCAAAGGTCGCAGCATTCCGGTCACCAGCGCGGGCGCATTCAGCCGCATCATGACCAGCATCGACCTCACGCTGGACACTCGCACCAAGGACGTGATCGCCGTCAGTGCCGAGAACAAGCTGGTGGACCGCAACAACGTGCTTGGCGCCGCCGAGCCCATCGTCCCGGTTGCCGAGATCAGCCAAATCGTCGCCAACTACAACGCCATTGCTGCCCCCATCGCCAACCGCATCATCGGCAGCATCACGGCAGACATCACCACCACCCGCAATGCCGCAGGCGAATCCGCGCTGGGCGACGTGGTGGCCGATGCCCAGCTTGCCGCCACGGCGCCCGCGGACAAAGGGGGGGCGGNNTCGCCTTCATGAACAGCGGCGGCATCCGCGCCAACTTCACCTACGCCGGCAGCACGGCCGGCGAAGGCAACGGCAACGTGACCTACGGCGAGTCTTTCACCGTGCAGCCCTTCGGCAACAGCCTGGTTGTCAAAACACTTACCGGCCAGCAGCTCTACGACCTGCTCAACCAGCAGTGGGCGGTGGGCCAGTACGCCGACGGCGGGCGCACCCTGCAGGTATCCAACGGCTTCACCTACCAGCACACCTTCGTGTCCAAATCGAGCCCGCTGGGCGGGCAGTATGTGTGCGACGGTTCGGTGAAGATCAACGGCGTGCCGGTGGACAAGGCTGCCAGTTATCGGGTGACGATGAACTCCTTCCTGGCCAGCGGGGGCGACAACTTCACCGTGTTCAATCTCGGCACCGACCAGTTGGGCGGCGACGTGGATCTGGACGCGCTGGAGGCTTATTTCCAGGCCAATCCGGGCGGCGTTGCCCCGGGCCCGCAAGACCGCATCCAGCAAGTTGCGGCCTGCAATTAACCCGGCAAGCCTGCGTGGCATGCCCTGCCGCGCATGCATGACAGTGAAACCCCGCTCGCGCGGGGTTTCTTATTTGTGGCGGGCGGCGGATCTTCGGGGAAGGGGGCCTGATTCGGAGGCAGGAACCGAACCTGAGCGCCAGTCGGAGATGGAACCGCGAACGGCTGTAGTTCGGCCAAAGGCGACACCGGCCTTATGATTGCCTGCGTCCGCTATGGTCTCAAGACCGGTAATTGGGTCTGCTTTCAAGACCCCGCGCAATGCTGGATAGCTTCCGCTGGTAGTTATCTAGTTTTCTCGCCAGAGAGTGTGTTCTTAGGGGGCAATACGCTCGTTTACGATTAGTTCTTGCGCCTTGCCCATAGAAAATGTACGAGACGCAAGCGAACAACCGAATCCGGAAGGTCTTGATGTAAAACATGGCCGCGCGACCGGTCAGGTTCGCGTGGCATTTACGGCTTCTTGGGCGTGGTGTATTTGACCTCTTTATGAAACGGGTCCCAGATGGTGTCGTATCCGACGTAACCCTTCTCGTTCGGCGCTTTTTGCCGGGTTGTCAGAAAGCGTGATTTGCCTTCCGGGACCGGGCGCTTGGTTTTGGTGGGTTCGCTCATGTTTTACCTCCTTACGTTGGAAATTGGGGTCTGGAAACACCGATATCAGGCTACCCAACGCGCTAACAGATCGAGCGATGTAGTTAACCCTGGCTACCGGCCTTGCGTTCCGAGCTCGCTGCACGTCATGTTGCGGATACAGTTTGCACACCATTCAAATGGGAACGGCGCGACAGCTGTTCAGGTCTGGGGCCGCTTCCACCTTGCCGCCGTAACGGATTTCCTCGTCGGTGGCATCACGCACCATCAGGATCTCAAGCTTGAAAATCACTTCCCGGCCGCACAGCGGGTTATTGCCGTCGATCGTCACCGTTCTGGCGTCTACCCGCGTCACGAGAAAGCTCCTGGTTTGCCCGTTGTCGTTTTCCATCAGGATGGCCGTGCCGACTTCACGGTAGGCCTCGGGGACGTTCGCGATGGCTTCGACGATCACCAGGGCTTCATCGCGGGGGCCATAGATGTCGTTGCAGTCTATGTGGACCTCGATGATGTCGCCCTCGGATTTGCCTTCGAGTGCGTCCATGACCCGAGGCGACAATATCTCGTTGACGCCATGGACATAGCCCAGCGGAAACTCGACCATCGTCAGCACCTGGCGTGTCTTCCGGTCGATGACCTTGTAGGTCAGCTCGACATATTTGTTGGCTCCGATGGCTTTCATGGCTATCCCGACGTTTCAGAAAATGGAGGCGGCAAAGATACGCACCTCGCCTTGTTCATAGCCCAGCACCAGCCGCCCGAGCCATTCGCCTTCCCTCTTTTTGCTGCGGACCCGGTACAGCACCGTGACATGCTGCCCTCTCCGGATGATGCCCAGGTAATCCCAGTCTTCGCGCAGGCTACGGGTGAGTTCGCTGTTGGCGAACTGTTTGCCGAGTTCGATTTCATTGAGGCCGAGCAGCAGGTCGTAGGAGAACTTGCGGATGAATTTTCCGTACAGCCCCTGGTTGGAGTATTTGATCAGGTCGCGCCACATCGGGTGGGCGATCTCCAGGATCGCTTCGTCGCTGTGCTCGACGATGTTCATGGTGGTCTTGGGTGTGGCCTGAACGACAGAAGTGGTCATGGGCAATTCCTGTTGGGGTCGCGAAAAAATCTGCGCAAGAAACGTGCGGGTCTTCAGGGCCGGCGGCGGCCATCCGGCGCGCCGCCGGAGCTGCGGTTTACTCGTCCTTGCCGACCAGGTGGTAGCACGGGGCCTTTTCCATGGTGTATTCGCCGGTCTCGGGATCGCGGCGCGATACGGTGAGAACGTGCCAGTTCGCGTCGTCGAGCTTCATCGCATCTCCTCGGTAGTAGTAACCCGGCCAGCGGGTTTCCTTGCGGAACAGGGTGTGTTGCATGACCGCCTCGGAGGTGAGGTGGCGATGCTTCAGTTCCCAGGCGCGCAGCAGTTCATGGATGTCCTCGGCGGCGATCTTCTCAAGGTCTTCTTCCATAATCTTGAGTTTTTTCAGGCCGATCTGCAGCAGCTTGTCGTTGGTCATGTAGTTGACCGTCGCCCCTGCGCAGTACTCGTCCATCAACTTCTGCAGCCGGTCCAGGCCCTGTCTGGGATTGATATAGTTCGGGTTGACGCTCCCCGCGGTGATTTCATTGCGGTAGATCCGGTAATGCTCCATCGGCTTGAAGATTTCTTCGCCCCGGCGCTGTACCTGCGCGTCGGTCACCTGGATGCCTTCGGCCTTGCCGTCGTCGATGTACTTGCACGCAGCCTTGGCGGCCAGACGGCCTTCGGTAAACGAGCCCGACGAGAATGCGTGCGGCGTCCCGCCGACGGCATCGCCCGCGCCGAACAGGCCTTCGACCGTGGTCATGCGGTTGTAGCCCCAGTAGTATTCCGGAGGGGAAATGTCCTCCGGGCCTGAACACCAGGCGCCGCAACCGGTCGCGTGCGAGCCCATCACATAGGGCTCGGAGGTGGTCAGCTCGGGGTTTTCATACTTCGGATTGACATCGGTCGCCGCCCACAGCACGGCCTGGCCCACGGTCATGCCGAGGAAGTTATGCCAGCCGATCTCCTCGAGGTGCGGATCCTGGAAGGCCTCCATGGTCACCATGTGAATCGGCCCGCGACCGGCGTTCACCTCGGAGATGAATGCGTGGTTGCGCAGACAGGTCGGAATGGGTTTGTGGGACAGGTGCTGGCCTTCGGTATCCAGATATTCCTTGCCCACCATTTCAGTCAGCGCCGGGAACCACTTCGACTCGTACTCTTCGCCGTTACCGTTCTGCGTGTAGGTTTTCAGGTGCAGGAAATAAGCCCCCACCGGACCGTAACCGTCCTTGAATCGCGCCAGGACGATACGGTTTTCCATCTGGGTCATTTTCGCGCCCGCCTGGATCATCAGGCCGTAGGCCGAGCCCGACGACCACGGCGCATACCAGACGCGGCCCGCGCCCTCNNGCCGCCTGCACCGACGATGACCGTCTTCGACTTGAAGACGTGGTAATCGCCGGTACGAACGTTGAAGCCGACCGCGCCGGCCACGCGATTCTCCTTGGCGTCGTCCATGAGCAGATGGGTGATGCAGACCCGGTTGAAGACCTTGTCGGCGGATTTCTTGGCAGCCTCGGCGACGATGGGCTTGTAGGATTCGCCGTGGATCATGATCTGCCAGCGCCCCTCGCGCTGATAGTGGCCGGTCTTGGGGTCGCGCATGATCGGCAGGCCCCACTCCNNGTCCATGCGCGCATAACGGACGTGATCTTCAGGCTTGTTCTCGCCCCAGCGCGTGCCCATGTAACAGTTGATCGCGTAGAGGCCCTGGGCCACTGCGCCCGAACGGTCCATGTTGGCCTTTTCGGCGATGACGATCTTCTTGTCCTGCCCCCAGTATCGCGCTTCCCATGCAGCACCCGTGCCGCCGAGGCCCGCGCCTACGACGAGGATGTCGATGTTGTCTTCGACAACCGTGTTGTAAGCCATCAGTAGTACACCCCTTCCTTCATCACGAGACCGTTCGATTCCAGCGTGTGCAGATCGCCTTCGTCCATACGAATGTATTTGGGCTCGTTGAACAACAACTGGCTGTCACGCATTGCCTGGCTCGGCGCGGGCACAGCGGAGAGTTGCGGAATGTGCTTGCCCCAGGGCTTCGTCGTGATCGGCGCCAGCAGCTCCATGTCCTTTTCGCCGTTGCGGAACTTGATGCGCCAGGCAATGACGCCTTTTTCCTCGTCGCGGCGGACGCGCACCGAATGGCCCAGCGGGGCGAAGTCGGCGTAGCCGCGCACATCGATCGCGTCCTGCGGGCAGGCCTTGACGCACGAGTAGCACTCCCAGCACATGTTCGGTTCGATGTTGTAGGCGCGCCGTGTGATTTTATCGATGTGCATGATGTCCGACGGACAGATGTCGACGCAGTATCCGCAACCATCGCAACGCGTCATGTACACAAAGGTAGGCATGGGGTTCCTCTCGATTCTGCCGGCTGACCGGGCGATCAAAAATGGTTGGGCGCCTCACGTTTGATGCCAAGTCCCATGTTGGGCGGATTGGCGCCCATGTAGGCCGGGATATCCGGAAACCTCGCCTGCACCTCGGGATCCGACACATCGTAGATCGCGGGCATGTTTTCTCTCGAACCATCGGCCTTGATGACGCGCTTCTGGAAGGCGGCCGCAGGCTTGAAGAACATGTGCGCAAACTTGGACCAGTACACCGAGCCGAAGAGCAGCGTGGTGAAGGCGACGAACAATACGAAGAACAGCCTGTTCAACGCGCCAGCGCCCATGGAGAAAGACCAGAGCAGCGCGAAGGTGGCCATGCCCAGCAGGCCGACAATGAAAAGGTCGCCGCGTCCGTTCAGCTGATACCACTTGACGCCCTCGGAGGCGACGTCGACGCGGATGCTGAACCAGAACCAATATCCTCCCAGGCACAGCATGGCCGCCCCCAGGTGCCAAAGCAGCGGCACGACGGTCGGCGCCGGATATTCCGGGATCGGATAGGCAAAGATCAGGATCGCCGTGGTGACGACAAAAATGATGAAGCCGTACATGGTGAAAAGGTGCGAAATGCGGCGTTTTGGATTGTTGAATTCGCCCGAGGTCAGCACCTCCTTGGCGACGGTCTTCAAGGCTAGTGCGCCTTTTTCACCGGGACCTAGCGTGCGCGTCGCGTTCTTTTTGGCCCTCCTAGCATTCTCAAAAAAGTACCGGGCGCTTTTCTTGTGAAGCATGTCGAGTATCGTCCCGGCCACCACCAGAAGGAACATCAGCACGACGTAGGCCTGCATGGCAGTGGGAGATATGACGGCGGCGAGTTCGGCGAAGGGGTTGCTGGCGATCATGGCTCAGGTCTCCTTAAGAATGCGATCACGAGCAGGTGTCGCTGGACAAGACGACGCTCGCCGCGCGCGGACTCGGCGGCTGGTGATGGATCTGGTCAATACCCTGCATGAACATGGCAGTTGATCGGCCCTCGTCTGAATGGAGCCACCCCCGAAAGCCGGTGACGCACGGTGTGGTTTATCGGGCTTCTTGCGACAGTCGAAAGGTGTTGCAGCTGTGTAGGGCTAAAAAATGAGCGAAAGAGTGGGGTGCGAGACCGCGCTCGGCATTGTTGTCCTTATGGCCCAATCGAGTTAATCAGAACCGACCGTCCTGATGCCCAAAATCGCGATTCGCGGTTTTCCCATGACTTGTCTCCTCTGCTGGTCACATAGCGCAACTCAATCAATACACCATAGGGCTGGCAAATTTATTTTCAAGGGAAATTTGTCGACCGAGAAAACGAGCAGCGAAAGCGGCCAGTTCTCAATGCGGAGGTTTCCACCGTCCGCATTTAATATTCGCGCGAGGGCTCTATTGGGTGATGCCATCGCATCGCATGGCAGTCAGTGGACCGCGACGGTTCTTTTGCAGCGGCCGCTTCATAAGGGAGGCCGGTTTGTGCCCCCCTAAATCATGGAGACTTATAGTGCTGCCGATGAAGACATCAGTGTCTCTACACTAACCGAAGGTCATTGCGATCAGTGTCCGCTTACGCAACGTGAACTCACTGTAGATTAGCGACCCGTGAAAGACCGCTTCGGGCCGTTCTTCGCTGCTGACGAAAGCGGCTATACAGGTGGCCTACCCCTAAATGTCGACAACCTGCGTGATACCGGTCATTCAGCTAAGGCGACACCACCGGCCGCAATGGCCGACTACAGCCGTTCACGGTTCCATCTATGACCGGTCGTCCAGGATCGCTTTCAGTCAGTTCGCAGCCAGCCACGCCCGCCACCCCCCGAACTCCGTGATGTCCTTTGCATCGACCACCCCGATGCCTTCGCAGATAAACCCGTTCACCACCGATCCATCGGCCAGCTCCAGCTTGCCGATGCCGAGCGGCGCGGGGATGCCGGCGACGAAGGAACCGAACTGGCTGGCGGGCATTTCCCAGATTTCGCAGGCGATCGATGCGCCGCCCGCTTCCACCTTGATGAGGCCGGGTCGCTTGCCGTCTGGCAGGGCGTAGAAGCGGTATGTCGGCGCGGTCTGCGTCGTTGCGACCAGGCGCGCATTACGCTCGGTGAGCTGCTGATTGAGCGGCAGGCCGGAGAGGTGGGCACCGACGACGGCAACGCGCACCTGACCATCCGGCAACAGATTCAGTTTCTCGGCAGGCGGCAGCGCGTGATCGGTGGCGCCGAGCTTGCCGCCCAACGCCTGCTGCATTCTGGAGGCCAAATGCAGCAACGGGACGTCCTGGTGCGGCGGCGCGACGAGGGTGACGCCGAACGGCAGGCCGTCGTTCTGGAACCCGGCCGGCACGGCGGTGGCGGCCAGATCGAGCAGGTTCATGAAATTGGTGTAATAGCCCAGGTTGGCATTGAGGCGGATGGGGTCGGCCTGCATTGCGTCCACACGATAGATCGTGCCGGCAGTGGGGGTGAGCATGACGTCAATGTCGTTCCACACCGCATCGCAAATTCGTTTGAGTGAACGCAGCTTGTAGAGGTGGGCGAAGGTGTCGGCGGCGCTGATATCGCGGCCGCCGGCGATGATCTCGCGCACCGGCGGAAATACCTTCTCGGGTTGCGCGTCGAAGAAATCGCGGATGGCGAGGTAGCGCTCGGCCACCCAGGGGCCNNCCGAACAGCTGCTCAGCCTCGGCGTTGCCGAAGAATTCCAGATCCTTCTGCATCGGCACGCCGAACCGGAAGCCGCGTGCGCGGCCGAAGTCGAATCCGTGCGGCGCCAGCGGGCGCGAATATTCGTCCTCGGCATCGAAGCCGGCGGCGACCGCCAGCACGCGCTCGGCGTCCCCGGCAGTCAACGCAAAGATCGACACCGCGTCGAGCGAGCGGCAGGCAGGCACCACGCCGCGGGTGGACAGCGCACCGCAGCTCGGCTTGTGGCCGACCAGATGGTTGAACGCGGCGGGCACGCGGCCGGAGCCGGCGGTGTCGGTGCCGAGGCTGAAGCTGACGAGTCCCAGCGCCACGGCGACGGCCGAGCCGGAACTGGAACCGCCGGAAATGAAATCGGGATTGAAGGCGTTGCGGCAGGCGCCGTAGGGCGAACGGGTGCCATTCAATCCGGTGGCGAACTGATCGAGATTGGTTTTTCCGATTGGAATGGCGCCGGCATCGATCAGGCGCGCAACGACGGTCGCGTGTCGCTCAGGCATATACGCATACTCCGGGCAGCCTGCGGTGGTGGGCAGGCCGGCGAGATCAATGTTGTCCTTGATGGCGAACGGGATGCCGTAGAGCGGTAGGCTGGCGATGTCCCTGCCTTCGAGCTTCCTTGCGTAGGTGCGCAGCGCATCGGCGTCGAGGCGGCTGATCCAGATGTGGTGACGGTCTTCGCTGCCCAGACGGGCGAGGAGGTCGTCCACCAGTGCCAGCGGCGTGAGTTCGCCGGACTGGTAGCGCTGGCGCAGGGCGGCGATGTCGAGCGATGGTTTCATGTTCTATTCCTCACTCGCTCACCAGCACCAGCAGATCCTGCCCGGCGGAGACCTGTCCGCCCTCGCGGCAGAACACCTTGTGGATGTGGCCGTCGCACGGCGCCAGCACGGCGAATTCCATCTTCATCGATTCGACAATGACGAGCGGATCGCCTTTTTTTACTTCGGTGCCCGCCTCCACTTCCACCTTCCACACGTTGCCGGCGACGTGGCTGGCGATGGCGCGGCCGTTCTCCGGCAGGTCGAGCTCGCTGTCGGGCGCGGCTTCGGCCACCGTCAGGTCGCTGGCGTAGTCGGCCTGGCCGCTTTCGCGCCAGCGTTCGCGCTCGGCGTCGAACGAGGCCTGCTGCTGCGTCTTGAAGGCGGCGATGGACGCGCTGTTGTCGGCGAGGAAGCGGTTGTATTCGCGCAGGCTGAAGGTGGTTTCCTCGATCTTCAGCTGGTAGCGGCCGAGCGGGAAATCCTCGCGGATTTTCAGCAGCTCGGCTTCGCTCACCGGGAAGAAGCGCACCTGGTCGAAGAAGCGCAGCAGCC
>DONB01000212.1 GCA_003510325.1 Thiobacillus sp.
GATGAACCGTTCATATTCACTCATCCCCCAGGCGACCATGAACAGGATCGCGGCAAGCGCGGCCATGGGTACGAACGCCATGAGCCTGGTGGCGAACAGGATGAACAGGAGCAGGAAGATCGCGTGCATGATCCCGGCGACCGGGGTTTTGGCCCCGGAGCGGATGTTGGTGGCGGTGCGGGCGATGGCGCCGGTAGAGGCGAAGCCGCCGAAGAATGGCGTGGCGATGTTGGCGATGCCCTGGCCGACCAGCTCCTGGTTGGGATTGTCGCGGGTACCGCCCATGCCGTCGGCGACCACCGCGCACAGGAGCGATTCGATCGCGCCCAGCATGGCGATGGTGAAGGCAGGGCCGAGCAGTTCCAGCACGCGCGCGAACGTGACCTGCGGCAGATGCAGTTCGGGCAGGCCTGCAGGAATGCCGCCGAATGCGCTGCCGATGGTGGCAACGCCGTCGAATTGCCAGTAGGCGTGCGCCAGGGTGACGGCGAGCATGGCGATGAGCGGGCTGGGAATGCGCCGGGTGAGGCGCGGCGCAATGACCACAATGGCGAGCGCGCCGAGCGCGAGCAGCGTGGTCGGCAGGTCCAGGCCCGGCATGGCCTCGATCAGTGCCATCAGCTTCTCGTGGAAATGCTGGCCGGAAGCGGCCGGCGTCAGGCCGAAGAAGTCCTTCCACTGGCCGACGAAAATGATGACTGCGATGCCGGCGGTGAAGCCGGTGATCACCGGGGTGGGAATGAAGCGGATGATGCCGCCGAGCTTGACCAGCCCCATTGCCAGCAAAATCAGTCCGGCCATCAGGCTGGCGATCTGCAGGCCCTCGATGCCGTACTGCGCGGTGATGCCGGCGAGGATGACGATGAAGGCGCCGGTCGGCCCGCTGATGGATACTCGCGAGCTGCCGAACAGCGCGGCCAGCACCCCCGCGACGATGCCGGTGTAGATGCCCTGTTCCGGCCGTGCGCCGCTGGCGATCGCGAATGCCATCGCCAGCGGCAGCGCCACGACGCCGACCACCAGGCCGGCGCCGATATTGCGCATCAGATGGCTGCGGTGAAACAGCCCGGCTCGCCAAGACTCCAGCGCGGCGATCATGTCAGCGTGTCAGAACTCGTTGCGGATGCGCTTGTAGCCCTTGACCAGCTCGTTGTTCGCCTGCGTCACGCTTTCCGAGAAACTGGCCGCATCGGGCGTCACGCGCTTGATGGTCAGCAAATCCTCGTCGGAGTGGATGTTGGCGGTCGACGGGATGTAGAAGCTGTGCGGGACCTCGCAGCCTTCGACCACGGAGTTATGGCGGATCACGGAGTGGCTGCCGACCACGCAGTTGAACAGCACCGAGTTGAAGCCGACGAATACATGGTCGCCGACAGTGCAGGGGCCGTGCACGATGGAGCGGTGGGCAATCGAGGTGCCGCGGCCGATGTTGACGCCGCCGCCGGCCTTGCAATGGATCACCACGCCATCCTGGATGTTTGAATTGGCACCGATGACGATGGCTTCCATCTCGCCCTTGTCGTCCACTTCGTCGGCGCGGATGACAGCATAAGGCCCGATGAATACGTTCTCCTCGACGATGACCTTGCCGCACAGGATGGCGGTGGGGTCCACGAAAGCGCTGTCGTGAACCACGGGCAAGTGCCCGGAAGGATTTCTGCGGATCATGTTTGAACTCCGGAATGCAAAAGGGCCGTACGGGATTATCCCGCACGGCCCCTGTTTTGTGGAATCGATCTCAGGATCTGACGACCAGAACCGGACAGGGTGAATGCCCGATGACTCGCTCGGCCACGCTGCCCAGCAGGACTTTCGTCAATCCGGTGCGACCATGGCTGCCCAGTACGATGAGATCGGCGCCCGCCGCTTCGGCGGTCTTGATGATGGCATCGTCCGGCCGGCCTTCCGCCACTTGGCCCTCGGCTTGCAGGCCCAGGCCCTTGAGGCGTTCCACTGCAGCGGCGACCGCGCGTTCGGCTTCCGCGCGTCGCTCGTCATTGTGGCTGCTGGTGACGACGGACACCACGCTGATCGGCAAGCGTGACTGCCGCGCAATTCGGCCGGCAGCTTCGGTGGCGACTTCGCTGTGCGGCGAGCCGTCGGTGGCCAACAGGATGTGTTTCTCCCACAAGTGGGCTGCGCGCGGTGCCACCAGCACCGGGCAGACGGCGTGGCCGATCACGCTGGCGGTGGTGTCTCCCACCATCAGGCGCGCCAGGCCGCCCTTGTTGTGCTGACCCATCACGATGATGTCGGCGCCGAACTCGGTGGCGGCCTCGACGATGCCTTGGGCGGAATCGGTCGCCTCGCGGATCGCGGTTTCTGCACTTTCGCCCGCCTCCTCGACAAATGACTTGAGCGCTTCGCGCGCGTGCTGCTTGGCGACTTCCTGCAGATTGGGCACGAAGGTGCTGTATTCAGGATTGTCGAGCGCGATGGACAGGCCGATCAGGCGGGCGCCATGGGTCATCGACAGGGCGACGCCGGTGCGAATGGCGCCGGCGGACTCGTCGGACCCGTCGGTGGCGACCAGGACCCGGCTCAGGTTTCCGGTTTCGGTGAGCGTGTTGGTTGACATGGTTTTCTCCTCGCTTGTTCAGTCAGCCGCTTCGGCGCGGGCCAGAACGGCCTGTCTTTCCTTGTGGGCCTTCATTCCCTTGAAGAGGGCGGACAGGACGGTGTACGCCCCCACGATCAGAGCCAGTGCCAGCACGCCGTCGCCGATCCATTTGAGGATCTGCACGGTGGATTCGGACAGCGGTTCGATCATGCCGAGCTGGCCGAGGTAGCCCGGGATATAGAAGAAGCGCGAGAACAGCACGGTCAGCATGATCACCGCCATGGTGAACTTGACCTGGTAGTCCTTCACGTAGGTCGTCCCGATGGCGCCGACCTGGATGCCGAACAGCGAGCCCAGCAGGATCAGCATGGCGAGGCGGATGTCGACCGCACCTTCGAGGCCATAGAAGATCGTGCCGCCCAGGCCCATGATGAAGGCGATGACGAGTTCGGTGGCGGACGCCATGATCGCCGGCACGCCGAGGATGTAGATCATCGCCGGGACGCCGATGAAGCCGCCTACCGCAATGGCCGACGCCAGGAAACCGGTAGCGAAGCCGATCGGCACGAGGAATAGGATCGAGATCTCGGCCTGTGCACCCTTCGAATAGATCATCGTGCCGGGAATTTTCACCGACTGCACCCAGCGCGCCAGCTTGGTGATCGGCGTGACCTGCTCGCTGCCGTCGCCGGCCTCATCGATCGCTTTCAGCTTGCGGTAGTCCTTGAGCACGAAGCCGCCGACGATGGCCAGCGTGACGACGAACATTGCCGAGACGTAGAGATCGGTTCCGACGGTGCCGAAGGTGTTCTTGATCTGGGTCATCACGCCCTTGCCGAACAGCACGCCCGCTTCGGCGAACAGGCCCAGCACCAATCCCAGCTTGATGTCCACCTGGCCATACTTGTTGCGCTTGACCGCGCCGACCAGTGCCTTGGGGAATTTGTGGCAGATGTTGGAGGCCACCGCGACGATGCCGGGTGCGCCCAGGGTCATCATGGCCGGGGTGAGCACGAAGGCGCCGCCCGACCCGATGAAGCCGGACACCATGCCGCCGACGAAGCCGACCAGAACGAGCAGGATGGCGGTGACGGGGGTAATTTCAATGAAGTTGATCAGTTCCATGCCGTGTTCCACGTTTATTCCTTATTTTTTTGCCTTGAGACCGACGACGTCCCAGAACAGGCCGGTGAAGATGCCATGCGTATACGATAGGGCGAAAGCCAGGGCGATGGGCGCAAACACGTACCACCAAGTGCCTTTGATAAACGTTCCGCTTTGCGCGGCGCACAATTCGGGCGTGGCCTTGTTGTAATACGTGGTGGCACCGTTCTCCTGCACCAGGCAGGCGTCCAGCGTGGTGTGGGCCAGCTTTTCAAAGCCCCCCGAATACTGAAACAAGAACCAGTACAACCCAGCGGTGACGACGCCCCATATCAGCGCCTTGCCCAAAGCGGCTTGACTTACTGCCATTTCCAACTCCCGGTGAACGAAATGAAGAAAAATCGGATGAAAACGCAAAAAACCCGCCGAGCGGGATTTGATTTTGACGTTATTTTAACATTGCGTGACCTAAACTGACCGCTTCATGACGTTTGCATGACCCTGGTAATGGAACCCGGCACTTCCCTGCATATTCTGGTGATCGAAGACAATCCCGATCTGGCGGCCAATGTCTGCGATTTTCTCGAAGCCAAGGGGCATGTCGCCGATGCGGCAGGGGACGGCATCACCGGACTTCATCTGGCGATCACCAAGAATTACGATGCCATCGTTCTGGACATCGTGTTGCCCGGAATGGACGGCCTGACGCTTTGCAGGAAATTCCGCGAGGAAGCACGGCGCAACACCCCGGTTCTCATGCTGACTGCGCGCGACGCGCTGGACGACCGGGTAGCGGGGCTGGAGTGCGGCGCCGACGACTATGTGCTGAANNAAAGTCCTGATTCGCGCCTCACCCAGAGTGATCAAAAGGGAGGATCTGGAACGCGCCGTGTGGGGCGATGCGCCGCCCGACTCCGACGCCCTGCGCTCGCACATGCATACCGTTCGTTCGGCGGTGGACGGGCCAGACGAGCCGCCGCTGATCCACACCCTGCGCGGAGTCGGCTACCGAATCGCGCCGCCCGATGCGCTTTAGCCGCAGCCTGCGTTTTCGCGTCGCTACGGCCTTCGCGACCGTCGGCGGCGTCATCAGCCTGGTCACTGCGATCGGGCTCTATGTCGGGGTGCGGGATGCGGGCGAGCGTCTGATCGACGAAACGCTGAACGCGGAAATCCAGGACTACCTGTCCCGACGCAGCCGTAACCCGAATTCGCAGCCCCCCGCCACGGCCACGTTGCTGGGTTATGTCATGCCGGCGCGCCAGGATGAACCGGTGCCGCCCGATGCCATTGCCGCCTGGCCGCCGGGGCTGCACGAAATCCGGCTGTATGAGATCTACTACCGTGTGGCGATTGCGGATCGTGCCGGCAGCCGTTACTTCCTGCTCTACAACGAAACGCTGTTCCGCGAAAAACAGGCCAGCCTGATTCTCTATCTGTCCGTGTTCGTCGTGCTGATGACGCTGCTGTCGGGCGGGCTGGCGCTTTGGCTCGCCGAGCGGGTGATCGAACCGGTCAAGGAGCTGGCGCGCCGGGTGCGCGACGTGCGGCCGGACGCGCACCCGGACATGCTGAGTGAGGATTTTCCGCACGACGAAGTCGGCGAACTGGCGCATGCCTTTGAACAGGCGCTGGACCGTCTGGCCGACTTCATCGACCGCGGTNNTGGGGCGGCCGAAGTGCTGCTGGCCGACGAGAGCCGGCCGGAAAAGGACCGCCAGCGCATCGAGCGCATCGAGCGCGGTGCCGCCGACATGGCGGATCTGTCCACGGCACTTCTGGCGATGGCGCGCGAGCGCGACGACGCGCGGCGCGCTCCGGTCGATCTGGCCGCGCTGATCGAGGAATCGATGGACAAGCACCGGCACCTGCTAAGCGACCGGCCGGTCGACGTCAGCCTGGAAATCCTCGAACGCCCCCAGGTCGCGGCCGACGCCAACCTGCTGGCCATCGTGATCGCCAACCTGTTGCGCAACAGCTTCACCTATACCGAACGGGGCAGCGTGAGGATCCGCCTGGATGCACAGGCGCTCACTATTGACGATACCGGGCTGGGCATTCCGCGTGCCGCGCTGGACAAGGTGTTTCAGCGGCTTTACAAGGGTGCCCACAGTGAGGGGGCCGGCATCGGGCTGTCGCTGGTGAAGAAAATATGCGATCGCTATGGCTGGTCGGTCACCCTCGACAGTCAGGAGGGCGTGGGCACGCGAGCCGTCCTGCGGTTTCACGGAGGCTGACGGTTTTTTCACCCGGGCTTGACGTTCGTGTGACGCGACTCGGGCTATATCTAGCGGGTTTATTGCAAACATGTGACCCGCAATGTCTCTTCCTGCCGCCCCAACGCTGCCGTCCTGGCTCAAACCCTTCACCTCGTTTTTTCTCTGGTGGCCGCGCGTCAACCGGGATACCACGCGGGCCGATGTGATGGCCGGCCTGACCGGAGCGTTGGTGGCGTTGCCGCAGGGTGTGGCATTCGCCACCATCGCCGGGATGCCGCCGGAATACGGTCTGTATGCGGGCATGATCCCTGCCATCATCGCCGCCCTGTTCGGCTCCAGCTGGCATCTGGTCTCGGGCCCGACGACAGCGGCGTCGATCGTGCTGTTTTCGGTGCTGTCGCCGCATGCCGAGCCGGGCAGCGCGCAGTATGTGAGCCTGGCCCTGACGCTGACGTTCATGGTCGGGATCATCCAGCTCATCATGGGCCTGGCCAAACTCGGCACGCTGGTGAACTTCATTTCCCATTCGGTGGTGACCGGCTTCACCGCAGGCGCGGCCCTTCTGATCGCCACCAACCAGTTGAAACATTTCACCGGGCAGGACATCCCGCGCGGCGCGTCCTTCTCGGATACCTGGAGTGCGGCGTTTACCCATCTCGACCAGATTCAGCCGGGCATTGCGGTTGTGGCCCTGGCCACCCTGCTGATGGGTATCGCGGTCAAGCGCTGGTTGCCGAAGCTGCCCTACATGATCGTCGCCATGCTGGGCGGGGCTGTGCTGGCGTACGTGCTGGGCGTATGGAAGGGTGTGCAGTTGCCCACCGTGGGCGCGTTGCCTGCCAGCTTGCCGCCGCTGTCGGCACCGAATTTCGACGCCGAGAGCATACGCGCCGTCGCATCGGGTGTGATCGCGGTCACCCTGCTGGCGCTGACCGAAGCGGTGTCGATTGCGCGTGCGCTGGCCGCGCGCTCTGGCCAGCATGTGGACGGCAACCAGGAGTTCGTCGGCCAGGGCATGTCCAACCTCGCCGGCGCCTTTTTCTCCGGCTACGTCGCCACCGGGTCATTCAATCGCAGCGGCGTCAACTACGCCGCCGGTGCGAAAACCCCGCTGGCCGCGATGCTGGCAGGCGTGTTCCTGCTGGTGCTGGTGCTGTTCGTCGCGCCCTGGGCGCAGTACCTGCCGAACGCCGCGATGGCGGGCATCCTGTTTCTGGTCGCCTGGGGGCTGATCGATGTTGAAGAGATCATCCATACCGTCAAGACCAGCCGCCAGGAAACGGCCATCATGGCCGCTACCTTTGCCGCCACGCTGTTCCTGACGCTGGAGGAAGCGATCATCATCGGCGTCCTGCTTTCGCTCGCCATCTATCTGTCGCGCACATCCAAGCCACAGGTGCGCGTGCGCGTACCGAATCCGTACAACGCCAAGCGCAAGTTCATGGATGCCGGTCACGTTCCGCAATGTCCGCAACTGCGCTTCGTGCGCATCGACGGCTCGCTGTTCTTTGGTGCTACCTCGCATATCCGCGAATCACTGGCGGCACAGGACCAGGCGTCGCCCGAACAGAAGCACGTGGCGGTCGTCGCGCACGGCATCAACTTCATCGACCTTGCCGGCGCCCATTACCTGGCCGAGGAGGCCGAACGGCGTCGCAGCCTGGGCGGCGGGCTGTACTTCATCGGCGTCAAGGACACGGTGCAGGAGCAATTGGCGGAAAACGGTGCCTTGAAGCCCATCGGTGGTGCCAACCTGTTCGACTCGAAAACCGAAGCGATCGCTGCAATCACCAGGCGTCTCGATCCCGACGTGTGCCGCACCTGCAAGGCGCGGATTTTCCGTGAATGCCAGATTCAGACTGCTCCCGAGGTTGTCATGCCCAATGTGCTGATGCCTGTGTCCCATGCCTGAGATGCAGCCCTATCGGCGGATCCTCGCGCTGATCGATTTCAACGGGCTGGATCGCAGGACGGCCGAAAAAGCTGTCCTGCTTGCCCGCCTGAATCGCGCCAGGCTGGATTTCCTGCATCTGATCGATGCTGACGGCACGCTGGATGGCGGGCATCCCGGCAGCAATCCGCGTGCGACATCGCGTGGACTGGAAGCGGCATCCCTGCGGCGGCTGAATTTCCTGGCGGCCCAGTTGGGCGTGGAAGAGGCAAACTGTCACGCCATTTACGGGCCGTTGCGACAGGGTTTTCTCAAATATGTCCAGGCGGGGCAGCCCGACCTGATCGTGACCAGCATGCAGCACGCCTATCTGGCGTGCGCACATGACCTGCTTGTGTTATCTCCCCCGAAACGTCCCCTGCGCGGGAAAATGCTTGCCTGGCTGACCTGTCTGTTCGGTTCGCGAACCTGTAGCGCGGGCTTTTAAGGAAACCCGGAACGACGGGGCATTCATCTCGGCGTGTCATCCGGATCCGGCAGCCCTTTTGCATGCAGGGTAAGAATCGTGGCCGACATTTCGGGCTTTTGCCGATCGGAAATCAATTGCAGCGCCTGATGAAATTCTCCGGGTAGGCGCTTCATGGTTTCGGCCGCCTGCGGCAGGTAGTGCACCACATCGAACGGCACCCGCTCATCCAGCGAGCTTCGCGCCTGCGGGCGAAAATGCTGCCATGCCAGTTCGACCCAGGCCTTGTTCTGGCTGTCGACGAAAATGAATTCCTCCGCATCCAGCACCGCCATGTATTGCAGGCTGCGGATCGGCACGAACAGGCACTGGCCGGCGCGCGCCAGCAGGGTGTGCGCAAGGTTGTAGGTGGCTGCGGGCAGAAAGGCGGGTTCCCGCGCGATTTCCTGTTCGCGATAGAAGCGTTCTTCCATGGCGTAAAAATAACAGCCCTTGACGGGTCGAGTGAAGATTTTTTTCGCGGCAAGCATCCTCCGCGCGGCGGCAAAGCGATAAACACAGGACCTTGAGGCAAAATAGGCGGGCCCTGATCCGAACTGCAATGACATGACCGACACTGACGTTGCCCGCAAGCCGGGCCTGATTTTCGACACCCATCTGGAGGATTTCGATCGCGACGTGATCGAGGCCTCGCACACGTTGCCCATCCTGGTCGATTTCTGGGCCGACTGGTGCCCGCCTTGCCGCGCGCTGACGCCGATACTCGAGCGCGTCATCGAGCAGCATGCCGGCAGGATTCACATGGCCAAGGTCGAGGTCGACGAAGGCGCCAACATGAAGCTCGCCGGTCGCTACGGCCTGCGCGGCTTTCCCACCGTGCTGCTGTTCGTCAAGGGCGAAATCGTCGGGCGCTTTTCCAGCGCCCGGCCGGAAGGCTGGGTAAAAGAGTTCATCGCCGAGCACACGGATCTTGGCTGAACCGTTGTTGGTACTTGATACCAATGTCGTGCTCGACTTGCTGCATTTCGACGACGCGGTCGCGCAGCCCTTGCGCCACGCACTGGAGACCGGGCGCGTGTGTTGTGTGGTGACGGAGGCCACGCAGGCGGAATGGCGCCGCGTGCTGGCGTATCCGGAATTCGGCCTCGATGTGGCGCAACAGGCGGCGCTGTTCGCGCGCTATCAGGCGCTGTCGGTTCGGGTGAACGCTGCCGATGCGGTCGCCGAACTGCCGCGCTGCAGCGATCCCGACGACCAGAAATTCATCGATCTGGCTGCGGCAAGCGCGGCACAGGGGCTGGTCAGCAAGGATCGCGCGGTGCTCAAGCTGCGCCGGCGCTGCGCGCCGCGCTTCCGGATCATGACCCCGCTCGAAGCGGTACGCTGGGTAGACGGGCTCTCCGGCTGAGCCCTCTCAACGTTCAGTCCGCATCCAGCGGCTGAAACCGGCGTCGTGCTGCTTCGCTCACCGCGACCACTGCCGGGTGACTCAGGCGCCGCTCCACCGATATGGCGAAAAAGCGTTCGCGGATGTCCAGCGTCTGTCCCAGTTCGATCACCTCGTACTGCCGCATCACCTCCTGCGCCGTGGTCAGCGGGACCGGAAACACGCCCGCGCCCGCCTGGCCGAAGGCAATCATCAGTGCGCTGTCGTCGAACTCGCCGACGACGGTGGGCTGGATGCCGTGGCGCTCCAGCCAGCGCAACAGCGGTGCATGCAACGCACTGTCCCCGCCCGGGATCAGTAGCGGGGCGCCGTGCAGGTTGGCCGGAAATTCGGGCTCCAGTGTTTCGGCGACCGCGCGCGCGGCCAGGAAGGCGATGCCGCATTCTCCCAGCGGGTGGCTGTAGCCCTTGATGTCCATGCTGGACGGCAGCGGGCGATCGGCCAGCACCATGTCGAGCCGGTGGACGGCGAGGTCGGCGGCGAGCTGCTCCAGCCGGTCTTCCCGGCACACCAGCTTGACCGGTTCGGCCAGTGTCAGCGCGGGCGCCAGCAGCTGGTAGGCGATCACCTTGGGGACGACGTCGGCGACGCCGACCCGGAATGGATGGACGCGCGCAGCGGAGCGGTTGTGCAGGGCCTCCTCGAGCTCGGCACCGACATGGAAAATTTCGTCGGCGTAGGTCAGTGCGGTGCGTCCGGCATCGGTCAGTTCGAGCCGGCGCCCGCTGCGGCGGAACAGCGCGACCCCCAGGCGGTCTTCCAGTATGCTGATCTGGCCGGACAGCGTCTGCGGCGTCAGGTGCAACTTCTCGGCAGCCCGGTTGATCGCGCCCGCTTTGGCCACGGTCCGGAAATAGTGCAGGTGCTTGTAGTTGAGCATGGCTGAGTCAGATCGTTAAAACCGAACAATAGCAGTATAAAAATCGAATTTTGTTGTTTATTGCCTGTCTGTATCCTGTCGCCTGTTCGTCAAAGGGCCTTGCCCCTCATTCTGGAGAACATCATGAAACGCATTGCGCTATTCCTTGCTACCAACCTGGCCATCGTGCTGGTGCTGTCGCTCACCATGCGCATCCTGGGCGTCGAGCCCTACCTCACTGCGCAGGGCCTGAACCTGACCTCGCTGCTGATTTTCGCCGCGGTGATGGGCTTCGGCGGCTCGCTGATTTCGCTCGCCATTTCCAAGTGGATGGCAAAGAAATCGATGGGCGTGCAGGTGATCGAGACGCCGTCCAATTCGACAGAGTTCTGGCTGGTCGAGACCGTGAAGAAATACGCGGCGGACGCCGGCATCGGCATGCCCGAAGTCG
>DONB01000002.1 GCA_003510325.1 Thiobacillus sp.
GACGAGGCGCAGAACACCACGCCCGAACAGATGCAGATGTTCCTGACCCGCATCGGTTTCGGCGCGCGCGCGGTGGTGACCGGCGACCCGACGCAGATCGACCTGCCCAAGCACATCAAATCCGGCCTGATGGATGCGGCCGATGTGCTGGCTGGCGTGCGCGGGCTGGCCTTCACCCATTTCCAGTCCGAAGACGTGGTACGCCATCCGCTGGTCGGCCGCATCGTCGATGCCTACGCCGCGCGCCGCGCGCAAACCGATGCCTGACCCTGAACCCGAATTGCGGCTGGCTGTGCAGTTCGCCAGCGAGGCGAATGATCTGCCCACGCGTGCGCAAGTTCGCCGCTGGGTCGCTGCCGCGCTGGAGCACTCCGCCGAGATCACCGTGCGCCTCGTCGACGCCGACGAGGCGCAGGCGCTCTNNATGGCCGACCTGGTGCTGTGCGCCCCCGTGGTCGAGCGCGAGGCGCGCGAGCAGGGCAAGCCGCTGAAGGACCATTACGCGCACATGACCGTCCATGGCGTGCTGCACCTGCAGGGCTACGATCACATCGTCCCTGCGGACGCCGACGTCATGGAGTCACGCGAAATCGCTATACTGAAGCGGTTTCATATTCCCAATCCCTACACTTCCTGACACGAAAATGGAGTCTGACAGTAGTCCCAAGCCGAGCTTGCTCGAGCGCATCTCCCACTGGCTGATGCGCGAACCCGAAGACCGTGAACAGCTGATCGAATTGCTGCACGGCGCCTACGAAAACAGTCTGATGGATGCCGACGCCCTGGCGATGATCGAGGGCGTGCTGCAGGTGTCCGAAATGCGCGTCGGCGAGATCATGATCCCGCGCGCGCAGATGGACGTCGTCGACATCAACGATGCGCCCGAAAAATTCATTCCCTATGTGATCGAAACCGCGCACTCGCGCTTTCCGGTCATCGACAAGGACCGCGACGACGTCATCGGCATCCTGCTGGCCAAGGACCTGCTGCGGCATTACGCCGAGTCCGACACCGACATCCGCGGCATGCTGCGTCCGGCCGTGTTCATTCCGGAATCGAAGCGGCTCAACGTGCTGCTGAAGGAATTCCGCTCCAACCGCAACCACATCGCCATCGTCGTCGACGAATACGGTGGCGTGGCGGGACTGGTCACCATCGAGGACGTGCTCGAGCAGATCGTCGGCGACATCGAGGACGAATACGACTTCGACGAAACCGAGGACAACATCATCCGCGAGAACGAAGGCGTATTCCGCGTCAAGGCCGGCACCGAGATCGAGGATTTCAACCAGATGCTCGGCGCGCATTTCTCCGACGAGGAGTTCGACACCGTCGGCGGCCTCGTCGTCTCGCGCTTCGGCCACCTGCCCAAGCGCGGCGAATCGGTGAATTTCGACGGCTTCCAGTTCAGCGTGCTGCGCGCCGACAGCCGCCGCCTGCATGCCGTACGCGTCACGCGCCTGCCGCCGGAAGAGGACGCCCAGCTGCCGCTGGTTTGAAGTTTCTGAAACGCTGAAGGTGTCAGCAGCAGTCGTCATTCCGGCGAATACCCAAAGAGCACAAGCGCCGGAATCCAGTAAAGCCTAACTGGACGCCGGTGTGACGACTGCTTTTAAGCAGTCCGTTCGGTCCGTCTTGTCGAAGCGCTTAAAGCGTGTGCTGCCGGTCTCCGCGCGCAAACCCTGCCAGCTGCGCAATCCTGCCCTTGGCGAACCCGATCACCTTGAAGAGCTCGCCCATCTCGGCCGGCGACACCAGGCGCTGCACCGCATTCGCTTGCGGCAGATAGGCTGCCGCGTCGGTGGGTGGCGTCTGCATCAGCAGTTCGGTGAGCCCGCTGTTCAGCAGAAAGCCCGCCTGGCTGGTGTAGCCCACCAATTCGAGTCCTGCCGCCATCCCCGCCCGTGACGCCGCGCTGAAATCGACGTGCGCGGTGAGGTCGCACAGGCCCGGCAGGTAAAAAGGATCGTCCAGCGCATGATGACGGTAATGCGCGCGCAGCGNNTACTCGGCGGCGGCAAAGCCGTAGTCGATCAGCAGGATCAGGCCGCGGTCGAGCGCGTGCGCGAGCGAGGCGATCAGCGCATCGGCGGCGAGGTTGATTTCGGACAGATAGTCCGGCACCCGATCCAGCGCTTCGGCGCGCGCGTGCAGCACGGGGTCGTCGATGGGGCGGTCCTGCCAGGCGAACGCATCGCCCTCGCGCACCACGCCGCGCACCCGCGGGCCGGCATCGGTCCAGTGCACCAGTTCCACCGGCAGCGCGTCGAGCACCTCGTTGCCGAGGATCACGCCTNNCACGCCGCTGAAATGCTCCGGCAGCGCATCCAGCCACTGCACCCGATCGCGCAGATGCGGCCGCGCGCGCGCAATCGTTTCCTGCTGGCGTTGACGCAAGTCGGCGCTCACTTCGAGGATGCAATAGCGTGCCGGCAATGCGCCGAGCGGTTCCAACTCGCCCAGCATGTCTGCCGCCAGCCGTCCGCTGCCGGCGCCCAGCTCCAGCACGTCGCCGCCAGTCTCGGACAGCACCGGCGCGATCGCGTGCGCCAGCGTGCGACCGAACAGCGGCGTCAGTTCCGGCGCGGTGACGAAATCGCCCACCGCACCGAACTTCATCGCGCCGGCGGCGTAGTAGCCGAGCCCCGGCGCATACAGCGCCGCTTCCATATAGCGCGCAAACGGGATCCAGCCGCCGGCGTCGTCGATCAGCGACTGCAGGTGCGCGGTCACGCGCCGGCTGTGGGCAAGGGCGTCGGCGGAGGGAACGGGGAGCATGCGTCGCGACAGTTCAGGGATAATGCGGAATGGCTGGATAATCCAGAATCGAGTGACTATAAGGGTGAATCCCGATGCAAGGCAAAGTCGTATTGATCACCGGTGGGGCCAAGCGCGTGGGCGCAGCGTCGGCGCGCCTGCTGCACGCGGCCGGCGCCAATCTTATGATCCATTTCCGCAGCTCGGCCACCGAGGCGCGTGCGCTGCAGGACGAACTCAACGCCATCCGCCCCGATTCGGTGGCGCTGATTCAGGCCGACCTGCACGACACCCACGGCCTGCCCGCGCTGGTTCACCAGACCGTCGCCACCTTCGGCGGCCTCGACGTGCTGCTCAACAACGCGTCGAGCTTCTACCCCACGCCGGTCGGCACCATCGAAGAAAAAGACTGGATCGACCTGATGGGCAGCAATCTCAAGGCGCCCATGTTCCTGTCGCAGGCCGCCGCGCCCGAGCTGAAGAAACGCCACGGTTGCATCATCAACATCACCGACATCCACGCCGACCGGCCGATGAAAAGCTACGTCGTCTATTCCGTCGCCAAGGCGGGACTGGTCGGGCTCACCAAGTCGCTGGCGCGCGAGCTGGCGCCCCAGGTGCGCGTCAACGGCATCGCGCCGGGCCCCATCATGTGGCCCGAGGACGATTCCAATTTCGACGAGGTCTCGCGCCAGCGCATCGTCTCGCACACCATGCTGAAGCGCGCCGGCGACCCCCACGACATCGCCCTGGCGGTGCGCTTCTTCGCGATGGACACGAACTTCGTGACGGGACAGATCCTGGCGGTGGACGGCGGACGCAGCGCCAAGCTATAGGACGCTGAGTGCTTCAGCTTCGTCGCGTACGGACCTTGTAAGGCATCAAGGCCGCGTGACGATCCGGCCCTGCTTCAGCGCGTAGGACGCGCAGGCGCGACAACACCCTGCGCGAACCGAAGCGCAGGATGTTGCGATGCAGGGCCCGCGACGCTGTCGCGCGTCGACGACAAGAAGCCGGCGTCAAGGCATCACTCAACCCTGACGCCGTCCCGCCTGGCTGCGGGAAAACGTAGAACCGGCACGCAGTTCTTCAAGTTCCGCGGCCTTCTCCTGAACCGATTCCGATACCGGGGCCTGCGTCGAGGTGTCCGGCACCTGAGTGAGGCTGGGGCCGGCGGAATGCATCGCCATGTTCCCGGAAATGACGCCGCCTTCCTCGACCATCAGCGCCCCGTAGCGGATCGTGCCGTTGACCCGGCCGGTGGCGTACACCACCAGGCGCTTGCGTGCGGTCAGTTCGCCTTCGAAGGTGCCGCGCACTTCCGCCACGTCGATATCGGCCTTGCCTGAAAACACGCCGCCTTCGGCGATACGGATATCGCGACTGTTCATGGAGGCCTCCACTCGGCCTTCCACCACCAGAATCTCGCAATCGGTGATTTCGGAGCCCTTCAGCTTGATGTTCGGTCCGACGATCAGCTTGCTGCCCTCGTCGCTGGATGTGGATTTGTTCGTCACCGCCGATGCTTCTGCCTGGGTGGCCTCAACCGGTTTGGAAGATTCGGCCGGCTTGGGGGGGTAACCCGAATGACTCGATCGCGTCGAATCGATTTTTGCATTGCTGGTGTTGCCGGTTTGCATGAAGGTCTTGAGCATGGGGTGTCTCTCTCGGGTACGGGTTGTAAAACGCTCTGGTGTGGTTGCGCCCGGAACTGGGCGCAGCAGTCCAATGGCAACAGGCGTGCCAGCACGCGAAAGCCATTGATAAACAGTCAGATACCGAAATTGGCGGCTATTCCAGGGGCAAAAAACAGGGGAAAACGTCGCCGAACGACGACATCAAATCGGATGGTTTTAAGGAATATTCCTACAAAACAAAAGGATAGGACGAATTGGCCCTGTCGTCGGATGGCGACACGGCTGTTGTCCAGTGTTGTCCAGAGCGCCGAGGCCACCTGTCCTGGTGGATGGATTCAATAGCGCTCGAGAATATTCTTCATCTGCGCAATCTCGTCCTTCTGGGCTTTGACGATCTGGCCGCAGAGCTCGACGATTTGCTGATCGGTGATCGACGATTGCTCGCACATCACGATCGCGCTTGAATGATGGGGGATCATGGAGCGCAGGAACTGCTCGTTCCCCACCGGCGTCTGGGTCCGCGCCAACAGGAAGCTGGCAATGAACACACCGGCAAACAGCGCATGCAGGATCGCGTTGAGGCGCGCGTTCTGATACATGCCGCGCATGACGAACAGCATCAGCATGGCCATCGGGGCGACCATCATCAGCGACATGTAGACGCGGTTGATGTTGACGTAGAAATGGTCGACCGTGTCGATCATTGCGTAGGTGATGAAAAACATCAGCACCGCATTGATCGAAAGGGTCAGGGCGAGCTTCCTGTAATGCGACGCCATGGCGGCTCCTTTTCGTCTTCAGGTGGGTGAAGAACGCCTGAGGGTCTGCCGACAGGCGCAGGTTCAATCTATAGCGAATGATCCTTCCCGTTCAACCCGCTGTCCGGGCCGATATGCCCATCTCTGGCCGTCCAGCGCCGGCCCGGCTGACAGGATGCGGGCGCCGAAACGCAGGCACGGCGGGCCTTTTCGCAAGGGAAGGGCGGGATGCTACGGCCGGAACCCTGCAATCCGCGGCAAGCAAGCCGTCATCCTGACGCGCGGTTTTCCTACAACAAGGTGCGGCGAATTTACCCGGGGCATCCCCTTAACCCGGCCCCCGCCGAACATCGCGGGCTGCGACCTCAGGTTCAGGGCCGGGCAGGGGACCGGTGAATCCTTGGGCGTCTATGCGGCTTCGCGCACGCTGCCCCGGCTGACGCTCTCGCCATCTTTCGGATGCAGCGACCAGAACGACAGCGACGACAACACTGTCAGCCCGCCCAGTGTCAGGAAGGCGTAGTGCAGCGCGGTCGTCACCGCAGCGCGGTCGGTCTGCGGCAGGTCGCCAAGATACCANNGTCATCGACATCTGCTGCATCGAGCTGGAGATCGTGCTGGCCATGCTCGAATCGGGCGTGTCGATGTCGGCAAAGGCCATCGAATTCATGCTGGTGTACTGCAGCGAATTGAAGAAGCCCATCGTCAGCCCCAGCAGCACGATCATGCTGATCGGCGTGGCGGGGGTCACCAGCGAGAACAGGCAGACGACGGCGCCGATCATAACCGTATTCACGATCAGGATGCGCCGGTAGCCGAAACGCGCCAGCACCTGCGAGGAGATGAACTTCATGAACATGGCCGCCGCCGCGACAGGCATCATCAGCAGACCCGACTGCCACGCCGGCATCCCCAGGCCGAGCTGGTAGAGCAGCGGCAGCAGGAACGGCAGCCCGCCCACCCCCAGCCGCGTGATGAAACCGCCCACCACCGACACGCGAAACGTGCGCACCCGGAACAGCGCCAGCCGCAGCAGCGGATGCGGCGTCTCGCGGGCATGCCAGACATACGCGGCGAGCAGGCTGAGGCTGAGCAACAGCAGCACCGCCGCAGAAGTCGCGTCGATCTGGTGCTCGCCGAAGATTTCCAGCAGCCAGGACAGCAGGGCCGCGCCGCTGCCGAACAGCACCAGCCCGACGACATCCAGCGGGCGCGACGCATCGCCCCGGTAGTCCGGCATGTAGCGATGCGCCAGCCACAGCGCCATCAGCCCCACCGGCACGTTGATGAAGAAGATGTAGTGCCACGAGAGCCAGTGCACGATCAGGCCGCCGACCGTGGGGCCGAGCAAAGGCCCGATCAGCGCCGGGATGATGACGAAGTTCATCGCCCGCAGCAGCTCCGCTTTGGGAAAGGTGCGGATGATCGCCAGCCGTCCGACCGGCATCATCATCGCCGCCCCCACGCCTTGCAGGATGCGCCCCGCCACCAGCATCGGCGCGTTCAGCGCCAGGCCGCACAGGATCGAGGCCAGGATGAAGATGCCGACCGCGATGCTGAACACGCGGCGCGTGCCGAAACGGTCCGCCATCCAGCCGCTAACAGGAATGCACACCGCCAGGCTCAGGATGTAGCTCGTCACCACCGCCTTCAGGCTCAGCGGCGCCACCTGCAGGCTCTGCGCCATCGCCGGCACCGCGGTGTTGACGATGGTGGTATCGAGCTGCTCCATGAACAGCGCCACGGCCACGACCCAAGGCAGGTAGGTTTTGACCGTGGAGACGTTCATTGATGTGAGTGGGGAATTAGCAGCTATGGGTTACTCAGTTTACGTGTAGAAAACCGTGGTCTACCCTTGATTGTTTCGTTTCTTTTTGCTGCCCAGCGTTGGCTCGCGCGCAGCGCTGGGCAGGCCACCTACGTAGTGGCCGCCGGGACAGGGTACGGTGCAGCGGGGATGGAAGCGGCGTGTTATTGCTTAGGCAGCGGCTCGGCCTCCAGTGTCGACTCGTAGCGTGCCGGGTTCTCCTTGAAGGCGGCGATGGCCGCTTCAATCTCCCCCATGCTGTCGTTCGCGTTGAGGATCGCCCGCACGCTGGCAAACGGCATGCCGTCGAAGTGGCCGTTGAGGGGCGAGCTGGCCGGCGGCGCGGCAGTCAGCGAAGCCGTTGCGGACGCGGGCGCCGCGTCGCCCCCGGCCAGCGTCTGGAGCGCAACGGTGCCGTCGTTGACGATCGTGTCTGCGAGCACGCCGTCGAAGCTCGGCGCCGCCGGGACGCGTTTGCCGAGGCCGGCGTTGGCCGGGTTGACGCCGGCCCACAGCAGCAGCGTCTTGATGAACGAGGTGTGGTCGAACGGCTGGGCACTGTCCGCCGGTGCGCGAAACACCGTCTGCGGGGCGATGTAGGGCGAAATCAGGAGCGTTGGCACGCGCGCACCGTACAGCTTGAAATCGAAGCCCCACTTCGTCCCCTTGATGCCGTCCGGATTGATCGCCCCCCACGGCGGCGCGACGTGGTCATAGGTGCCGCCATGCTCGTCGAAGGTCACGATGAACAGCGTGTCCTGCCATTGCGGGCTGTTGCGGAGGGCCGTGTAGATATCCCACAGGAATTGCTCGCCCGGCGCCACGCTGGTCGGCGGATGGTAGTCGTGCCCCTGGGTAAAGATCGCGCCCTTGCCATAGCCCCACTTCGGCTCGAGGTAGGAAAATGCCGGCAGCGAGCCCGCCTTGGCATGGGCCTTGAACTGCTCGATCATTGCCACTTCGCCGTTTTTGGCCGCGGAAATCTGCGGAAACGTGTATTCGGTGAAGCACTTGCCCTTCTGCCAGATGTCCTCGTAATACAGCCCCCAGTGCTTGCCCGCCTCGGCAAGCCTGTTGATCAGCGTCGGCACGTTGTACTGCTCGACCGCGGTGAGGGTCTGGTTTGCTTCGCGCCCCAGCGAGGTGCCGCACAGCGAATAGGCCCGGTTGGGATTGGTCTGGGTCGGCACCGAGCTGAACCAGCGATCCGACACCGCAAACTGATAGGCCAGGCTGTTGATGCGCGGTAGCTGCTCCGGCGTGTAGGTCCACAACGCATCGAGCCCCTGCCATTCGACCATGTAGCGCGCGTAGTAGTCTTGCAGAAAACCGAGCATCTGCGCGGGTGTCCCGTCGCTGGGTATTCCCTTGGTCGGGTCTGCATTGCCGAACAGCTGGTTCATCACGCCGTTCCATTCCGCGCCCTCCCGCATCGCCTCATAGGGATCGTAAGCTGGCACCCGATCATGCTGATATTTGGCGGGGATCGGCTCCACCGGATACGAGTGCACGCCGGTGACCGAGTGCGCGGGATTATGGTAGCGGCCCGCAACCAGCCCGTCGTACGCCGCCGGGCTGCCGGCGGGGTAAACATGCTGCGGCGCGCGCTTGTCGTAGAGCCAGCCCAGAACGTTGTCGAGTGAGCGGTTTTCCAGCATGAGGAACACGACGTTTTTGATCTGTGGCATCACGGGTGTCATGGCATCTCCCTGTTGAGCATGGGCCCGGGTGGGCTACAAGGAGAATAGACAGCGTGCCGCAGTAATCAACGTGTGATTTGTCGCGTCGCCAGCAAAATTGCGTTTACATCTTTTGGTTACGTGAGCGTCTGCTATTTACGCAGCGCTTATTGGAAGACCTGAGCATGTGCCTGCTATCGGGATTGGAAACCGTGGTCTGTCCCCTGTCGTTCGTCCCTGGGCAAAATCTCTAACGGTTTGCGTCCGCGATTTCCGAGCAGAAAGTAGGATTCGATCTCAGGCGGGGTTGTGCGCGACAATCACCCGCATACCCCATGGCATGCAAACGCCGTCAGGCGATTCGCGCAGACCGCCGAGATGCTCATGGATGCCTTCGATGAGAGTCGCTTCGTCGAGCGCCGGCATGTAGAACAACCGGGACAGGAAGGCGAGCAGTGCCGAGCGTGACGGGCAGCGCCAGCAATACTCCCGCAGACAATCGGAACTGATCATCCAGCCCGCCTCGCGTATCGCGTCAACGAAAGCGTCGTTCGCGAAGTGCCCGCTGTGTCCCAGCGGGTTGTGCCGATCCACAAAAACATCGAGAAACCCGGCAACCGGGCTTCCCTCGGCAACTTCGCCCACCACCAGACGCGCGCCGGCTTTTGCGACCCGGCGCGCTTCGCAAAAGATCGTATTCCATTCGGTTTCGTGATGAAGTGCCGCCTGCGCCACCATGGCATCGAAGTACTGCTCTTCGAAAGGCAGCGCCTGCAACGGGGACAAATGCGCATCCAGCCCACGCTGCAGCGCAAAACCGTTCAGGACCTCGCTGCTGTCCACACAGGTATAGGCGGCATTGCGTGCGATGACTGCCGGGGCCAGATAGCCGCCTGCTGCGCCCAGATCGAGCACTCGTTCACCCGGGACAAGGTCGAGCAAATCGACGAGATAGCCGATCTCTTCTTCCAGCGCCTGCGGCCAGCCAGTCATTGCGGCATCGTGTGCCGCACCGCGCAGGCGGAAGATGTCGCTATAGCGTTCCGGTCGTGTGCTCATGCCCGATTCCTCGGGCGGACCGGGCCGCGCAAGCGTGCGCGGACCCAGCGCGGGAACCCCTGGCGGACGGGGCGCTCGTGCGATTCGCCCGCCAGTTCCTGAAAAGCCTGGATCATGCGCGTCGCCGAAGCGAGCTGCGCGTCAAGGCGGAGCGGCGCGACCGTGTCGCGTCTAGGCATCACCATCGGATTGGTATTGATTTCGAATATCTGCATCTGCNNAAGCCATAGTCGATGCGTCCGTAGTCCACCCCGGCAAGATCAAACACATGATTCACGGTGTCGCGCTCGGGGAATGCCTCCATCCACTCGCGTTCGTACGTCGTGAGCTCCGGGTTGACGCTGTCGGGTTTCTTGACCTGCCAATGGCGAGCGAACAGGACATGCCGTGGAATCAAATGCCGGTCGATTCGCATTNNGGTGCCGTACAGCGCAGCCATTCGCATACCAGCAAATCCGCTGCCCGCGTCCACTGCGCCACCACCTCCAGCGCGTCGGTCAGGGCATCGTGATCGTGCAACAGCGGGGTCAGGCTGCCGCGATGGTCGTTGCGTGCGCGTAAAAAGACGGGGAAACGCAAGTCAGCGGGCACCGCCTGTGCAGGCACCACCCGGAAGTTGCAGTACGCCGCCTCACGCAGCCTTGCGTTCAAGGTTTCGCGTTCCGGCACGCCGCCGGGCGGATTGAGAAGACGGCCCTGCCCGCGCTCGGCAAACCAACGGCTGTAGGTTGTGCGTTCGTTTGGTTCAAGCCGATCCCAGTCGCTCAGGAACGCCGTGCCCCGGAGCGAGCGGAAATCGAAGAGGCTCTCGTAGGGAACGACCTGCACCTGAGCGGCCAATTGCGGAGCCCAGTCTCGCAGGAACCACTCCAGGGGAAACGTGAATTTGCCCGTGGCGAAATAAGCGAACATTGAAACCCTCGAAGCGAGTTTATAACGCCAGACTCAATTTATTTCCCCTGAACACGGCTCGATCCCGATCTCTTTGATGTAAAGCTGACCTTGTCGATGCGATGGCCGTCAGGCATGAAAACCGCCCGCTTGAACTCGACCTTGCTGGGGAAGCCGGACTTCAGGTCGATCGTGTAGCGTGATGTGTCGGTGATGTCCGCTTTCAGCTTGGCGAGTTCTTCGGGGGGCGGGCGGTTTTCGCCCATCTTCCGGGCCATCGCGGCAAGAACCTTGGTCATGCTGTCGGGACTGAGCTTCTGGTCGAGTCCGATGGTGGCGATGCCGTGCGTGCGGTCGAGCGAAGTCAGCGAAATCGTCCCCTCGGCCTGGAGGGCTTCGCCGCCAACCGGGTTGGCGAGCGGTGTCTGATAGGTCAGCGGGGCCTGGGTGTCGAGCGACATCCCGAACGGGAACAACAGCAGCAGCACGTCTTTCAGCATCAGGGCTTCCACCCGTTCCCGTCCGGTGAACATCCCTCGCATCATGTCGCCGACCTGTTTCATTTCCGCAGGTCCGGCGTTTTTTTGCCGGGCGGCCATGGCCAGGATGTGCTCGATCATCTGGTCGATTTTGGGCTGGATCTGCTCGTAATTGCGAAGCTGGACAAACTGCCCGTCCGGGGCGAGCTGCAGTTCGAATCGCAGTTCCTTGGCAAGGTCCCATACCCACTGCATGTCCTTCTGGGCCAGCGCCTTTGCCTGGGCCGCATCCAGCACGCGGGTGTCGCCGTAGCGCCACTCGAGGACGTAACCGCTAGCCGAGGCTTCAAGCACCTTGGCGGTGACGGCCGTGATGCTTGCGCCCGACTTGTCCGGCCTGCCCTTGGCCCGTTGCTCCATTTCGCGCCGGTAGTCCCAGCGATAGGTTTCGCCGGCACGCAGCCCCGGCCGGATGTCCAGCGTGTCCGCTCGCACCGGGCTGCCGGCAAGCATGAACGCCGTGAAAACCCACAGATATGTCATTCGCTTGCCGATGTTCATGCGTACGATCCTTGGGGTTGGAAGAAAAAGGCAGGGGCAAAATGCGTGTGCGCTCAGTCCAGCCGCTTGTACGTCCGATACCACTCCACCCATTTCCCGATCCCGTATTCCAGCGATGTCGCTGGCTTGAAGCCGGTGTCGCGAATGAGGTCGTCCACATCGGCGTAGGTCGCCTGCACGTCGCCGTCCTGCATCGGCAGGAAATTCTTCTTAGCGGTCTGGCCGAGCGCGGCTTCGATGGTGCCGATGAAGTCCATCAGCTGGACCGGAGTGTGGTTGCCGATGTTGTAGAGGCGGTAGGGGGCGTGGCTGCTGGCGGGGTCGGGGTTGTCGTGATCGAAGTCAGGGTTGGGCTGCGGGATGCGGTCGAGCACCTTGACGGTGCCGTCGGCGATGTCGTCGATGTAGGTGAAGTCGCGCATCATGTCGCCGTGGTTGAAGACGTCGATGGTGCGGTTTTCCAGGATGGCAGAGGTGAACAGCCACGGCGACATGTCGGGCCGGCCCCACGGGCCGTAGACGGTGAAGTAACGCAGCCCGGTGGTCGGCAGGCCGTAGAGGTGCGAGTAGGTGTGCGCCATCAGCTCGTTGGCCTTCTTGCTGGCGGCGTACAGGCTCACCGGGTGGTTGACCGGGTCGTGGGTGGAGAACGGGATCTTGGTGTTTGCGCCGTAGACGCTGGACGAGCTGGCGTAGACGAAGTGCTTGACGCCGTGGTGGCGGCAGCCTTCGAGCAGGTTGGCGAAGCCGACGATATTCGACTGCACGTAGGCGTGCGGATTCTTCAGCGAGTAGCGCACGCCGGCCTGCGCGGCGAGGTTGATGACGGCGTCGAAGTGACCCTTCTCGAACAGGTCCTCCATCACCATGCGGTCGGAGATATCGTCCTTGAGGAAGCGGAAGTTGGACCAGGGCTTGAGCTGTTCCAGCCGCGCCAGTTTGAGGGCCGGATCGTAGTAGTCGTTGAGGCTGTCGATGCCGACGACCTCGTCGCCGCGCTTCAACAGGATTTGCGCGACGTGCATGCCGATAAAACCGGCGGCACCCGTAACAAGAACTTTCATGAGGTCTCCGCCGGTTTCAGGGAAGGCTGACGTGCGCCAAGCGTACGTCAAGTGGGCAGCGCGTACAGCCGGAGCTAAAACCGGCGGCGCCGGTGAGCAGGATTTTCATTTTTTCTCCTCCAGGGTCGCATCGATTCTAGCACCGGCGCACGCCGGCCGATGACGTGCGGTTTGGGCGTTGATGCCGCCAGCGGGGGCACAAGCGCCGCGCCCTCCCTTACAATCCGGCGATGCTCACTCCACGCCTCGTTCTCGACTGGACGCTGTACCGGCTGACCCTGCTGCTGGCCGCGCCGCTGATCCCGCTGCGTCTGCTGTGGCGCGGGCGGCGCGAGCGCGGCTACTGGCGGCACTGGGGCGAGCGGCTGGGAACGGGCGCGGAGCCGGGCGGCGCATTGTGGATCCATGCGGTGTCGGTCGGCGAGATGCGCGCGGCGCAGCCGCTGATCGCCGCATTGCGCGATGCGCATCCCGATGTCCCCGTGCTGCTGACTTGCATGACGCCGACCGGGCGCGCCACCGCCGAATCCCTGTACGGCGACTTCGCGACCATCGTCTATCTGCCTTACGACTATGCCGGGCTGGTGCGGCGCTTTCTGCGCCGCGCCCGGCCGTGCGTCGGCATCCTGATGGAAACCGAGCTGTGGCCCAATCTCATCCGCGCCGCCGCACAGGCAGGCGTGCCGTTGGTGCTGGCGAACGCGCGTCTGTCGAAACGTTCGGCGCGCGGCTATGCGCGGCTGCCGGCGCTTACACGGGCGTCCCTGCAGCGGATCGGCAGCGTCGCCGCGCAGAGCGAAGCGGATGCCGCGCGCCTGCTCAAGCTGGGCGCGGCGTCGGTTCACGTCACCGGCAACCTCAAGTTCGACATCGCGCCGCCGGCCGATCAGCTCGAGCGTGGCACGGCCTGGAAAACAAAATGGGGACAGCGTCCGGTGCTGCTGGCAGCGAGCACGCGCGAAGGCGAGGAAGTCCCGCTGTTGCGCGCCTTCGCCGAGGCCGCGCCGAGCGACGTGCTGCTGCTGCTGGTGCCGCGCCATCCGCAGCGTTTCGACGACGTGGCGGCATTGGTCGAATCGGCGGGCCTGGCGTACCAGCGCCGCAGCGTTCTGGATGGAGCTGAATTGAATACGGGTACGCGGGTGCTGCTGGGCGACAGCCTGGGCGAACTGTTCGCGTATTACGCGGCGTGCGACGTCGCCTTCGTCGGCGGCAGTCTGATGCCGCTGGGCGGGCAGAACCTGATCGAGGCGGCGAGCGTGGGGCGGCCGGTGCTGGTGGGGCCGCACACCTTCAATTTCGAGGAGGCGACGCGGCGGGCAATCGAAGCCGGCGCGGCGCGCCGAGTGAAGGACGCCGGCGATCTGCTGGCGAATGCGCTAATGCTGCTGAACGACGATGCGGCACGCGCTCGCATGGGCGAGGCCGGCCTGGACTTCGCCGCGCGCCATCGCGGCGCGGCGGCGCAGGTGGCGCTGCTTATTGCACCGCTGCTGGCGGACGCAGGTGGCGGTCGATCTCGGCCAGATCCTCGGGGCTGAGGGTGCCGACGGCGGCCTTGAGCGCCAGCGTGGACAGCAGGTAGGCATAACGCGCGGCGGCCAGATCGCGGCTGGCGGACAGCACCTGCTGTTCGGCATCGAGCACGTCGAGGTTGGTGCGTACGCCGACGTCGAGGCCGAGCTTGGTGGAATCGAGCTGTGCCTTCGTTGAAACAAGGGCCTGCTCGAGCGCACGCACGCGGGCGACGCCGCTGTTGACGTTGAGCCAGGCCTGACGGGCCTGCAGGCCGGCGTCGCGGGTGGCGACCTCGAGATCCTGGCGGGCCTTTTCCTGGTTGGCGACGGCTTCGCGCACGCGCGAGCTGGTCAGCCCGCCCTGGTAGATCGGCAGGTTGAGTTCGACGCCGATGCTGGCGGTGCGGGTGTCCACCTGCTGGGTGCCGAAATTCTGGTTGTTGTTGACGGTGTAGCCGGCCACCGCGTCCACCGTGGGATAGTGGCCGGCGCGGTTGCGGTCGACTTCCTGATCGGCGATGGCCTTGGCGATGCGCTGGATCTCGGCTTGCAGGTTGCCGTCGGCGGCGCGAGCGGCCCATTCGTCGAGCGTGCCGGCTTCGGCCTTCAGCAGCTTGTTGTCGACCAGGCTGTCGAGGGTGCCGGCCGGCTTGCCGATGAGTTTTTCCAGCGCACGCAGGCGGATGTTGAGGTTGTTCTGTTCGGCGATTTCCTGCGCAAGCGCGAGGTCGAAGCGCGCCTGCGCTTCGTGGGTGTCGGTGATGGTGGCGGTGCCGACCTCGAAGTTGCGCTTGGCGGCGGCGAGCTGTTCGGTGATCGCGGCTTTCTGCGCATTGATGAAGGCGATGTTGTCCTGCGACTCCAGCACGTCGAAATAGGCCTGCGCGACCCGCAGGATCAGATCCTGGCTGGCCGCCTTCAACTGCATGTCGGCGATCTTTACCTGATTCCTGGATTGTTCGTACTGCACCCAGTTCTGCTTGCGGAACAGCGGCTGCGCACCGGTGAGCGCGAGGCCGTTGGAATCGTAATCGGCATCGCCGCCCGGCAGGCTGGACTCCGTGCTGTTGTAGCGCACGTTGCCGCTCAGGTTGATGTTGGGCAGCAGCCCGGCGCGTCCCTGCACCGACTTTTCCTGGCCGGCCTGCCAGGCGGCGCGGGCGGCGGCGTATTGCGCATCGTAGGCCAGCGCGTCGCGGTACACGTCGGACAGGTTGGTGGCGTGGGCGGCAGGCGCCAGGGCCAGCGTCAGCGCAAGAAACAGGGGCTTGAGTTGCATGATGGATCCAGTCCTAATGGTTGGTTCAGTAGCGCGGCATGGCCGGATCGACTTCGTCGGCCCAGGCGGCGACGCCGCCCGACAGGTTGATGACGTCGCCGAAGCCCACGCTTTCAAGATAGCGGGCCGCGTGATAACTGCGAACGCCATGATGACAGATGACCACCGTCTCGGCGTCCTTGTTCAGTTCGGCCAGGCGCGCGGGCAGTTCGCGCATCGGGATCAGGACCGCGCCGGGCAGGCGGCACAGGTTCCATTCCCATGGCTCGCGCACGTCGAGCAGCACCGGGGTGTGTCCGGTTTCGATGTGCGCGGCAAGGTCGGTGGGGCGGAATTGGCGCATGCGTTCAGAATACAAACACGGCAGGATGCGGGGCATTGATCAGCGGCGCCACGCAGGTTTCGAACAGGGTGGTGCTGCGGGTGGCGCCGGGCGCGGTGCAGGTGATGAGCTGCGCCTGCATCACCGGTGCTTCGCCGGTGATGGCGAACAGTCGTCCGCCAACCTTCAGGCGATGGAGGAGCGCATCTGACAGCAGTGGGGTCGAGCCGGTCAGCACGATGACGTCGAAGCCGGCGTCGTCGGGCCAGTCGAGCGCCGCGTCGGCGGTGTGCAGCACCACATTGTCGAAGCCGTGTGCGCGCAGCTTCTGCGTCGCGGCGGCGGTGAATTCGGGGAAGATGTCGATCGACACCACGCCGGCCGCCCGGGAGGCCAGAAGCGCGGTGAGGTAGCCGCTGCCGGTGCCGATTTCCAGCACGCGGTCGGTGGCGCGAATGTCGAGCTCCTGGATCGCCCGGGCTTCCAGCTTGGGGGTCCACATGGTCTGGCCGTGGCCGAGCGGGATTTCCATGTCGACGAAGGCCAGCGTGCGGTGAGCCTCCGGCACGAAATCTTCGCGTCGTACCTTGAACAGCAGGTCCAGCACGTCCTGATCCAGCACATCCCAGGGGCGGATCTGCTGTTCCACCATGTTGTAGCGCGCCTGCTCGATGTTCATGCGGTGCCCTTGTATATCAATAAGTTAGATGTGGACTTGCCTTGCAATTATTCCACATTTCCGATACCTTGGCCGTTCGCCAGGGGTCTCCGGCCGGCACATGCCGAACGGAGTGAGACATACCCTTCGAACCTGATGCGGTTGAGACCGCCGTAGGGAGGCTGACCGGCCTCCCTTCATTTATTCCAGCGAGGCCGATTGGGTGCCTCCTGCATTCTGGAGCGCCAATATGAACGCCAACCCCAAATTTCTCGCTGCCACTGCCCACGTTGACGAGGCGGCGGTGCATCCCCTGCCCAATTCGCGCAAGATCTACGTGCAGGGCAGCCAGCCCGATATCCGCGTGCCGATGCGCGAGATCAGCCAGGCCGACACGCCCCTGATGTTCAGCGGCGAATCCGGCGCCGGCGGCGCCCGTTCCGAACCCAATCCGCCGATTTTCGTCTACGACTGCTCCGGTCCCTATAGCGATCCGGCCGCGAAGATCGACATCCGCACCGGCCTGCCGGCGCTGCGCACGCGCTGGATCGAGGCGCGCGGCGACACCGAAGTGCTGGCCGACCTGAGCTCGGAATACGGCCGCCAGCAGGCCGCCAACCCCGAACTCGCGAGCATGCGCTTTCCCGGCCTGCACCGCACGCCGCGCCGCGCCAAGGCGGGCATGAACGTGACGCAGATGCATTACGCGCGCCAGGGCATCATCACGCCGGAGATGGAGTTCATCGCCATCCGCGAGAACAACAACCGCGCCGCCTATCTGGAATCGCTGAAGGCCTCCGGCCCGATGGGCGAGAAGCTCGCCGCGCTGATGAACCGCCAGCATCCGGGGCAGAACTTCGGCGCCAGCCTGCAGAACGAGATCACCCCCGAGTTCGTGCGCAGCGAAATTGCGCGCGGCCGCGCCATCATCCCCAACAACATCAACCACCCGGAATCGGAGCCGATGATCATCGGCCGCAACTTCCTGGTGAAGATCAATGCCAACATCGGCAACTCGGCGCTCGGTTCCAGCATCCAGGAAGAAGTCGAGAAGATGACCTGGGCGATCCGCTGGGGCGGCGACACCGTGATGGACCTGTCCACCGGCAAGAACATCCACGAGACGCGCGAGTGGATCATCCGCAATTCGCCGGTACCGATCGGCACCGTGCCGATTTACCAGGCGCTGGAGAAGGTCGACGGCAAGGCTGAAGACCTGACCTGGGAGATGTTCCGCGACACGCTGATCGAGCAGGCCGAGCAGGGTGTCGACTACTTCACGATCCACGCCGGCGTGCTCTTGCGCTACGTGCCGATGACCGCCAGCCGCATGACCGGCATCGTCTCGCGCGGCGGCTCGATCATGGCCAAGTGGTGCCTCGCGCATCACAAGGAAAGCTTCCTCTACACCCACTTCGAGGACATCTGCGAGATCATGAAGGCCTACGACGTCGCCTTTAGTCTCGGCGACGGCCTGCGTCCCGGCTCGATCTACGACGCCAACGACGAAGCGCAGCTGTCCGAACTGAAGACACTCGGCGAGCTGACCCAGGTGGCGTGGAAGCACGACGTGCAGGTGATGATCGAGGGCCCCGGCCACGTGCCGATGCAGCTGATCAAGGAGAACATGGACATCCAGCTGGAGGCCTGTTCCGAAGCGCCGTTCTACACGCTCGGGCCCCTGACCACCGACATCGCCCCCGGCTACGACCACATCACCTCCGGCATCGGCGCCGCGATGATCGGCTGGTACGGCACCGCGATGCTGTGCTACGTCACGCCCAAGGAACACCTGGGTCTGCCGGACAAGGATGATGTGAAGGAAGGCATCATCACCTACAAGCTTGCGGCGCACGCGGCCGACCTCGCCAAGGGCCATCCCGGCGCGCAGATTCGCGACAATGCGCTCTCCAAGGCGCGCTTCGAATTCCGCTGGGACGACCAGTTCAATCTCGGCCTCGATCCCGACAAGGCGAAGTCCTTCCACGACGAGACCCTGCCCAAGGAGTCGGCCAAGGTCGCGCATTTCTGCTCGATGTGCGGCCCGCATTTCTGTTCGATGAAGATCACCCAGGACGTGCGCGAATACGCGGCGAAGGAAGGCCTGAACGAAACCGACGCGCTGGCCAAGGGCATGGAAGTGAAGGCGGTCGAATTCGTGAAGCAGGGCGCCGAGGTCTACCGCAAGGTCTGACCCCGCGTCTCCTTCAGTACAGAATCGGCTGCTGATTTGCTGAGCACATTGTTTGGGCGGCTTGTCGGCTTTGCGGCCGGGCTGGTCTTTTTGCTCGGCGCGCCGGCCGTCGCGGCGTCCCTGTCCACCGCTCTGGCGTATCCGTCCGCCATCGGGCAGTCCACGCGTTTTTTGCAGGAGCAGCACGGCCGGCTCCAGCTGGCCGATGCGATGGCGGCCCTTGGGGCAGGAAAATTCACCCCCGGGAAAAGCCCGGTCCTGAACTTCGGCATCGGCGCCAGGCCGGTGTGGATACATTTCGCGGTGGACAATCCGGGCGCCGCACCGGCGCAAAAAAGACTGTCCATCGAAACCGCCTGGCTCGACCGTATCGAGGTGTATGTCCGCCATCGCGGCGAAACCGTCGCGGCTCACCGCCTCGGCGACACGCTGGCCTTCGCGCAGCGTCCGGTGGCGAGCCGGTATTTCTTGCTGGACCAGACTTTCGGGGCGGGCGTCAGCGAGGTATTCGTTCGCGTGGAAACGCCCGATCCCATGGTCGTTCCGATCCACCTGCTGGACCCCGAGGCATCGCGAGCCCGGCAGATGGAGCAGGAATTCAGCTACGGCATCGTGTACGGTTTCCTGCTCGCGCTGCTGGCCTACAACGCCATTCTTTACCTTAGCCTGCGCAGCACGCGCTACCTGTACTACGCGCTCTATCTGGCGATGTTCGTGGCGATGAACGTCGCCTACACCGGCCATGGCTACGCCTGGCTATGGCCCGATTCGCTGGCCTGGCAGCAGTGGTCCAACCCGATCCTGATGTTCCTGTATGGCGTCAGCGGCCTCGTGTTCGCCACCCGCTTTCTCGATCTGCGGGTGTTTTTCCCGCGGGCGCGCAAGGCAGTCATCGCGTTCTGCGCGGCATTTGGCGTGCTGCTCGCGGCGGCCTTCGTGCTGGGCAGCCAGAAGGCCGCCCTGCTCGCCACCTTCACGTTCGCTTTTCTGTTCACCTTCATCATGCTGGCCCTGGGGGCCCTCTCGGTCCACGCAGGCCAGAAGCCGGCCAGGTATTTCCTCATCGCCGCCTTTGCCGCCATGGTGGGCGCCGTGCTGACGACGCTGTCCACCTGGGGCTTCATTCCCCACAACAGCTGGACTTTCCGCGCGGTGGAGATCGGCATGCTGATCGACGCCACGCTGCTCGCACTGGCGCTGGGATACCAGTTCCGCGTTGGCCAGGAGGAACGGCTGCGGGCCGAGCGTCTGGCGCAGCTCGATCCGCTGACGGGGCTGAACAATCGGCGCGCCTTCTACGACAAGACCAGCCCGCTGTGGAGCCAGGCGATTCGCCATCGGCACGAGACTTCGGTGATGCTGCTCGACATCGACCGCTTCAAGCAGATCAACGACGTCCACGGCCACGCGCACGGCGACGAGGTACTGAAGGCCACGGGCGAGCGCTTAAGCAACACCGTGGGCGAAGACGGGCTGATCGCCCGGCTCGGCGGTGACGAATTCGCCATCCTCGTGTCCGGCCCCAATGCCAGATGGCGTTGCCGCGACCATGCGGAAGCCCTGCTGCAGGAAAGCCTCGCCCCGATTGCCTTCGGCGGCAGCC
>DONB01000031.1 GCA_003510325.1 Thiobacillus sp.
GCAACGAAGCGTTCTATACCGTTCCGCTTCGCCATGTTCCGGACGCCGCCTATCGCTACCGGGTGCCGCTCGAGCGGGCGGCGCTGCCGATGCAGCGGGCCCTGTCCGGCAGCCCGGGCCAGGGCATCATCCGTGACTATTNNAAGGCGCTGGCGCCGGCCGTGCGGCTGCGCCGCCTCACCTACTTTGCGCTTGCGCTCTTCCTGCTGCTCTCCGGCGGTGCCGCCTATTTCCTTGGGCGCAGGTTTTCACGTCCCATCCAGACGCTGACCGGCGTGGCCGACCGCATCGCTGCAGGCGATCTGCGGCAGCGCGTGCCGCAGACCGAGGGCGGCGAAGTCGGCCGGCTCGCGCATGCCTTCAATCACATGGCGGACGCGCTGGCCGAATCCCGTGAGAACCTTGAGGCCCAGGTGGAGGCGCGCTCGCAGGAACTGCGCACACTGACCACGCTGCAGAATGCGATTCTCGAACGGGCCGGCGCCCTGATCGTGGTGCTCGACCGCGAAGGCCGCATCCGCCGCTTCAATCGGGCCTGCGAGGAGCTGACGCACTATGCGTTTGCGGACGTCGAAGGATGCTTCGTCTGGGATCTGTTCCTGACGCCGGAAGAGCGCGAAGTCGTGCATGCCGAGGCATTCAGCGCGCTGGTGACGAATCCGCACACCCTGCGCAACCGCTACACCAACCATTGGGTGATGCGAGACGGCACGCTGCGCTTGATCGAATGGTCGAATACGCTGCTGCTCGATGCTCGCGGCGAGATGGAATTCATGGTCTGCATCGGCATCGACGTGACCGAAAAAAATCTGGCCGAGGCCGCGCTCAAGGAGAGCGAGCTGCGCCTCAGGGAAGCGCAGCGCATCGCCCAGGTCGGCAGCTGGGAACTCGACCTGGCCAGCGGCAGGCTGAGCTGGTCGGATGAGATATTCCGTCTGTTCGAAATCGACCCGGCCGCGTTCGGCGCCTCCTACGAGGCATTTCTGGAGCGGGTCCATCCGGACGATCGCGAGCGCGTTCGCAGCACCTACGCCGAATCCCTGGAAAACTGCGTCCCGTATGAAGTCATCCACCGCCTGCTCATGCCGGACGGCCGCATCAAGTGGGTGAGCGAGCGCTGCGAGACGCACTACGACGAGAACGGCAAGGCGCTGCGCTCCACCGGAACCGTGCAGGACATCACCGAGCGCAAGCAGGGCGAAGAAGCGCTTCGGCTGTACGCCAATGTGTTCGAGCACAGCGGCGAGGCCATACTCATCACCGACAGCGAGCGGCGCATTGTGGCGGTGAACTCCGCCTTCACCCGCCTGACGGGGTATGCCATCGACGAGATCCGCGGTCAGGATCCCGGCCTTCTTGCGCCGGGAAAGGCCCCCGGCGAAACCTACCGCACAATGTGGTCCCACCTGGAGCAGACGGGCTACTGGCAGGGCGAAATCGTGGATCGGCGCAAGGATGGCACCCTCTTTCCGAAATGGATGTCGGCCTCGGTGGTGCGTGATGCCGAGGGCCGGATCATCCATTACGTTGCCAGCTTCACCGACATCACTGCACGCAAGCAGGCCGAGGCGCAAATCAGCCGGCTGGCGTATCACGATGCGCTGACCGGGCTGATCAACCGGTTCAGCCTGCAAAGCCAGCTGGAGCAGGCGCTGGCGATGGCACGCCGGGAACAGCGCGCCATGGCGGTGATCTTCCTCGACCTCGATCGCTTCAAGACCATCAACGACACCATGGGTCATGCAATGGGCGACCAGCTGCTGATGGAGGTGGCGCACCGCCTGCACGAAAACGTGCGCGACAGCGATATCGTCGCCCGTCTGGGCGGCGACGAATTCGTGGTGGTGCTGACCGAAGTCGACGATGCCACGGCGGCGGCCCGCGTGGCGGACAAGCTGCTGCACGCGCTGTCCCGGAGCTACCGCATCGGCGAGCACGAGCTGCATTCGACCACCAGCATCGGCCTCGCCTTCTATCCGAACGACGGCGAGGACGGCGACACGCTGATGAAGCACGCCGATGCCGCCATGTATCACGCCAAATCGCAGGGCCGCAACAATGTCCAGTTCTTCACTGCCGAATTGAACCAGACCGCGGTCAAACGGCTGAAGTTGGACCATGACCTGCGCGTGGCCGTGGAAACCCGGCAGTTCGAGCTGCATTACCAGCCGCAGCTCGACAGCCGCACGGGCCGCACCGTCGGGGTCGAAGCCCTGTTGCGCTGGCGCCATCCGCGGGAGGGGGTGGTGCTGCCTGCGGAGTTCATCCCGGTTGCCGAGGAAACGGGCCTGGTCCTGGCGCTGGGCGAATGGGTGCTGGACGAGGCCTGCTGCCAGCTGCGTGCGTGGCGGAATGCGGGAATCGGGAAGCTGACCATGGCCGTGAACCTGTCCGCGCTTCAGCTGCACTCGGCCACCCTGGTCAACCAGGTGGCGAGGGCCCTGGAAAAATACGGGCTGGACGGCGACGACCTCGAACTGGAAATCACCGAATCGGTCGCCATGCACGATCCCGATGTCAGCATCAGCCAGCTCAAGGCGCTGCGCGATCTGGGGGTGCGCCTGTCGATCGACGATTTCGGCACCGGCTATTCCTCGCTCAGCTATCTCAAGCTGTTGCCGATCCACACGCTCAAGCTCGACCAGTCCTTCGTCCGCGACATCGAGTGCGACAGCAACGATGTCGCCATCTGCACCGCGACCATCGCGCTGGCGCACAGCCTGGGCCTGGAAGTGATCGCGGAGGGCGTGGAAACCGAGGCGCAGCGTCAGTTCCTGGCTTCGCATCACTGCGATTTCATGCAGGGTTACCTGTTCAGCAAACCGCTGCCGGCCGATGCGGCGCTGGCCTTCATCCAGCGAAGGCAGGCGGCCTGATGGAGCAACGGTCGGACTGCGGCCGGACGATTGCGGGTCGCCATTCAAATGGGATATTGCTATCCTTAGATTAGAGATGTGTCTTCAAACTCACTTGCGCAGGAGGCCGAATGCCCGTACTTACCCCTTCCCAGCTCGACCAGCTCGTCAAGAAACTGAACGAGGACTACCGGGCCTTGCTGCGTGAAGTACGCGAGGAACTGGAAAACTCGGGCGACCAGCATCGCATCGACCTGCTCAACAGCGAACCGGGCGACAGCGGCGACGAATCGCTGGCCAACGCGCTGGCAGACTTCAATCTGACCATCCTGGATCGTCATATCGACGGGATGCGGGATATCGAGGCCGCGTTGCAGCGGGTCAAGAACGGGGAATACGGCGTCTGCATCGATTGCGGAGAGGACGTCACCTTTCCCCGCCTGATGGCCTACCCCACTGCCAAGCGCTGCATCATCTGCCAGGAACAGCGCGAGAAGCGCTACGCCCAGGGCGGCCGTCCGACCATGTAAGCAGAGGCGGGATCGTCCCGCTTCCACCCCAACCCAACGGAGTCATCATGAAAACCCCGCTTCAAATCACCTTCCGCGACATGCCTCATTCGGATGCGCTCGATACGCACATCCGCGACAAGGCGCAAAAACTCGAGCTGCTCTTTGCCGACATCATCAGTTGCCGGGTGGTGGTCGAACAGCCCGCGAAACACCAGCAGCAGGGCAAGCCCTTCAATGTCCGCATCGATCTCGGCGTGCCCGGCTCGGAAATCGTGGTCGACAAGCAGGCCAACGAGGATGTCTACGTCGCGCTGCGCGACGCCTTCGATGCCGCCAAACGGCAGCTGGAAGACTACGCGCGCCAGCTGTAAGAGCCCATTCCATGGCCGGACAGGCAGACGCTGCGATGCCGGGAGCGAGGGGCGAAATGCCCGCGCTGATCCGCAGCCTGCATGATCCGGCCTGCTACGATCACGCGGCCGGCCCGGTCCGGCTGATCGAAACCCACATTTCCTGGATTCTGCTCACCGGCGAATTCGCCTACAAGATCAAGAAGCCGCTCGACCTCGGCTTCCTCGACTTCAGCAATCTCGAGAAGCGCCTGCACGCCTGCTGCGACGAAGTTCAGCTCAACCGGCGACTCGCCCCCGAGATCTACCTCGACGTCGTCCCCATCAGCGGCCCCCCCGCCGCCCCGCGCGTCAACGGCGTCGGCGACACGCTCGAATATGCCGTGAAAATGCGCCAGTTCCCTGCGGATGCCACGCTCGACCGGCTCGCCGCAGCGGGCGGCATGACCGCGCAGCACGTCGAAGCCATCGNNCATGCCGCGGAAGACAGTCCCTGGGGCAGCCCTGGGAACATCTGGCTACCTGTGGCGCAGAATTTCGCGCAGATCGCGCCGCGCCTCGACGATCCGTCCGACCGCGCGCAGCTCGACCTGCTGCAGCGCTGGAGCGAAGCCGAGCACGCGCGGCTCGTTCCGCTGATGGCCGCACGCAAGCGCGACGGCTTCGTGCGCGAATGCCACGGCGACCTGCACCTGGGCAACCTCGCCTGGGTCGACGGCAGGCTTCTTGTGTTCGACTGCATCGAATTCAATCCCGGACTGCGCTGGATCGACATCCAGTCCGAAATCGCCTTCTGCTACATGGATCTGCTGCAGCGCGGCCATGCCGACTGGGCGTGGCTCTTCCTCAACCGCTGGCTCGAACTGACCGGCGACTATGCCGGGATTGCGTTGCTGCGTTATTACGCGGTGTACCGCGCGCTGGTGCGCGCCAAGGTGGCCGCCATTCGCACCGCGCAGACCGGCGGCCCCGAGCGCGATGCCGCCCTTGCCGAGGCACGCACCTTGCTGGACCTGGCTACGGCGCTGACGCGCCCCCTGCCCCGCCGCCTCGACATCACCCACGGCCTGTCAGGTTCCGGCAAGACCACGGTCACGCAAAGACGGATGCAGGCCCCGGGCGCCATCCGCCTGCGTTCCGACGTCGAGCGCAAGCGGCTGGCCGGGCTCGACGCGCTGGCGAAAAGCAGTTCCGGCGTCGGACAGGGTTTGTATGCGGCCGATGCCACGCGGCGCACCTACGACCATCTGGCACGGCGGGCGGGGGACATCCTCGACGCCGGCTGGCCGGCGATCATCGACGCCACGTTCACCGCACGCTGGCAGCGCGACCTGCTGCGCGAAACCGCCCGCCTCCACCACGCGGAATTCCGCATCCTCGATTTCCCCGTTCCCGTCGCTACCCTGCGCGCGCGCATCGTCGAGCGATCACGCGCCGGCACCGACGCCTCCGAGGCCGACCTCGCCGTGCTGCAGCATCAGCTCGACAGCGAAGAGCCGCTCGCAGCCGACGAGCGGGACGACATCGTCAATGTCGACGCGTAGATGGGTGGCCTCATGAAAACCGGTTTGAAAACTGTCCGGTAGTGCCTTGATTACAAAGGCGGGAGCATGTCCGGCGGACTTGAAGCGGACAGCGAATTCACAATGGCGTTCGCATGAATATCGGCCTGTAAACCATTGTTTGAGCTTGATTTCGTGCAGGGCTTTTCGGCATGCCTGGCGGGAATCGGCCGGAATGCGACGGTGGATTCAGCCTGCCCGCTGATGCTTCCCGAAAGCGGACACGTTGCAGTTTGGCGGCCATCCCACAACAATGCAGATCTGGTTTGTTGCTTCTGAGGTGCGCCATGCCCGATACATTCCCGATGTTTCCCTGGTCTTGCATGGCGCTCGTGCTCGCGCTGGCAGGCTGCGGGTCGAATGCGCCGCTGAAAGCCGGGACGCCTTCGATCGAGCAACGTCTGCTCGAGCTCGAACGCCGTATGGACACAATGGAAGCGCGTTTTGCGGTTGCACCGCCTTATCGAAACAAGGCAGAGATCCAGGCACACATCCAGGAACTCGAAGCCGAGCGAGCTGAACTTCTGATCCGTTACCTGCCTCAGCATCCTGCCATCCAGGACATCGACCGTATGCTGTGGATACTCGACAAGCAGTTGAAGGAACTGGAATAACTTCAGCGGTCAGGCATCACGATGCGCATTCCACCCGAAGCCTGGCGGAAAACAAGATGACGCGGGCCCGGCTGAATCAATACGTCTCCAACAGGGACGTGATCTGCTCGAACGGCAGCGGCTTGCTGAATAAATAGCCCTGCATCTCGTCGCACTTCAGCAGTTTCAGGAATTGCAGCTGTTCTTCGGTTTCCACGCCTTCGGCGATGACCTTCAGCTTGAGCGAATGCGCGAGCGAGATGATGGTGGACACGAACGCCATGCTTTCGGCATCCCGGGTCATCGCGATGATGAAAGAGCGGTCGATTTTCAGCAGCTGGACAGGCAGGCGCGCGAGATAGCTGAGAGACGAGTATCCGGTGCCGAAATCGTCGATGGCGATATTGACGTTCATGTCGCGCAGCGTTTCGAGTTTGCCGATGCTGTCCTCGACGTCTTCCATGATCAGGCTTTCCGTGATTTCCAGGTCCAGCCCGTGCGGCGTCGAGTTCGTTTTCATGATCGCTTCGCGCACCGTTTCCACGAAGTTCGCTTGCCGCAGCTGGATTGCCGACACGTTGACGGCGATGCGCGGCGCCTGCAGACCCCGCATGCGCCATTGACGCTGGTCCGTGAGCGCCCGGTGGATGGCCCATGCGCCCACTTCGAGAATCATGCCGGTTTCCTCCAGCAGCGGGATGAACTCCCCGGGCGAAACGATGCCGTTGTCCGGATCCTGCCAGCGTATCAGCGCCTCGACCCCGCTGACCCTGCCCGTGGCCAGATCCAGCTTGGGCTGGTAGTAGAGGGCGAACTCCTTGTTGTCGATCGCCCGGCGCATCTTGTTCTCGAGCAACAGGGTCTCGGCGACCCGAGCGTTCATCGAAGGCTGATAGAAGGTATAGCGTTCCCCGGATGCCTTCCCCTGTTTCAGCGCTGCCTCGGCGTTCTTGAACAGGGTTTCTGCATTGTTGCCATCCGCAGGGAACACGGCGATTCCGGCGGACATCGATATGGCCAACTCCTTTTCGCCGATCGTGTAGGGGGGGCCGGTCACGGCCTTCATGGCCTTTTCCAGCGCGTGCACCGCCACGGCTTCGTCCTTGAAATCGACCAGCGTGCCGGCAAAGCTATCCGCGTTGATGTGCGCCAGACTATCCGGGTTGGGCCAGCTGCGCCTGGCACGATCGGCAATCTCGCGCAGCAGCGTGTCGCCGTCCTGGCGTCCGAGCGATTCATTGATCAGTCGGAAGCGCTTCACGTCGCCCATCACGAGCGCCACCTTGGTTCCGTTCTGTTCGGCAATGCCCAACTGCTGGCACAGGCGCTCCGTGAACAGTGCGCGATTGGGCAGTCCGGTCAGGGCATCGTAAAATGCGAGGTAATTCAGTTTTTCGCCTTTGGCGAGATAGTCGAGCGCGAATGAAATATCGCCGGCCAGTTNNCCTCGCCGTCGAACTGGAGGGGGATGACGGCCAGCGAGCCGATGCCGCGTTCGACCAGGCTCCTGGCCAGCGCCTGCACGCGGGGATCCCTGCTGATGTCGTTCGAAATGGCGGGCTTGCCGCTGTGCACAGCCTGCGCGACGAGCTCATCGCCCTGCGCCATCTTCAGAACCGCCTGCGGCATGGCGTCGAAGAAGTCGCGCACCTCCCCGGCCGATGCAACAGGCTTCACCACAGCCTCGTCGCGATCGACAAGACCGATCCAGACCATGCGGAAACGTCCTGGGTCAATCGCAATCCGGCATGCCTCGCGCAGCAGTCCATCCCGATGCTTGGCGCGTACGATCAGGGTGTTGATGCCGCTCAGCACGGCGTAGAGACGATTGAGGCGTTCGATTCGCTCTTCGGCCTTCTTGCGCACTGTAATATCCGAAGCGACGCCGGCGATGCGCTTCAGGCGACCCGATTCGTCCCGGATCGGGAACACGCGGTCGCTGATCCAGCGCTGGGTGCCATCCTGCCGCACGATCCGGTATTCATAGTCCAGGCTCGACCGGATCCTTTCCTCGTAGGACAGGGTGACACGTTCCTTGTCGGCCGGATGGATGGCATCGCGCCAGGCGTCGATGTTTTCGTACAGGCTGGCACAGCTTTCGTTCCAGATTTCCTCGTAGGCCGGACTGACGTAAAGCACGCGCTGGTCGTTCGCATCGACCAGAAAGAATACGTCGCGGATGTTTTCCGCCAGTTGGCGAAAGCGTTCCTCGCTCTCGCGCAATGCCGCCTGGGCATGCTGCAGTGCCACCCGCTTCATGGCCTCCTGCAACGCACGCTTGACCACCGGCACCAGCCGATCCATATGCTCCTTGAGTACATAATCGGTCGCGCCCCGTTTCAGGGCCTCGACCGCACGGTCCTCGCCAATGGTTCCCGACACGAAGATGAAGGGAACATCCAGCGACCTCTCTTTCAGGATGGACAGCGCCGTGAGCCCGTCGAAAGCGCCCGGCAAGCTGAAGTCGCACAGAATCAGGTCGGGCGCAAAGTCATGCAGGGCCTGCTCATAGGTCTCGCGCGACCAGACCNNCAACTCGGCATCGATTTCCGAGTCTTCCACGGTCAGGATGCGCAAATTGTTTTCGTTCATTTCATGTCCTCCACGAAGCCGGATGTCTGCCGGTGCCTCACCTTCGACTTCTGGTAGCGCATGCGAAATCTCATAGTGCGGGTGACTGGTTGATCGCCAGCCAGTAATAGCCTGCCTGCCGGGCAAGATTGGTCATGGCGGTGAAATCGACCGGCTTGACGACATAGCTGTTGACGCCGAGGTCGTAGCTTTCAGCGATATCGCGTTCCTCCTGCGAAGAGGTCATGACGACCACCGGTATCTTCCGCGTGCGCGGTGNNCGCGGCATTTTCAGATCGAGCAGGACCAGCTGCGGCATGTTCCCGGCGCGCCCGGCATAGCTGCCCTCCTGGAACAGATAGTCCAGCGCCTGCTGGCCGTCCTTCACCCATTCCACCGTATTGGCGAGCTTGCCGTCCTTGAGCGCGCGGATGGTGAGTTCCGCATCCAGGGGGCTGTCTTCCACCAGCAGGATTTTCACCTGTTCATATGTTTCCATCGATCTGCTCCTTTGGCAGGGTGAAATAGAAGGTCGCGCCCGCGTCAGGCTTGCTTTCGGCCCATACGCGGCCGCCGTGACGGGCGACGATGCGCTGCACCAAGGCCAGGCCGACGCCCGTCCCGGGAAATTCGCTTGGATCGTGCAGGCGCTGGAATACCTCGAACAGCTTCGACTGGTAGCGCGGATCGAAGCCGGCCCCGTTGTCCCGCACGAAATAGATATGCTCCTTCTCGTCGC